>NZ_JAXION010000140.1:0-9943 GCF_049311045.1 Rhodococcus sp. 7Tela_A2
GGGGGGCCGCCCCCGCCCGCACCCCAAAAACACCCCCCCCGCCCCCCGCGGGGTGGCGCCCCGGCGGTCTTCGCGTGTCTGTACAGAGCTTCGGTCCGGTGCGCTGGACCGAAACCGGTTGTGCATCGGCGGTATCCCCGTGCTAGACACGGTGGACCAACTAGTTGATATGGCGCACTAAAGTTTTCGGCCGCGATCTCGCCGGCCCCTGAGCGAGGAGAGGCATGGCCGTCGAAACTCCGATCCCGACGCGGGAGCAACCCGCTCCTTCCGGGATCGTCGCGGTCCTGGCCATGTGCGGGATCAGCGTCGCCCTCATGCAGACCCTGATCGTGCCGATCCTGCCCCGGCTGCCGCTCCTCGTGAACGCATCTCCGGAGAACACGTCCTGGGCAGTGACCGCGACACTTCTGGCCGGTGCGGTCGTCACCCCGATCAGCGGCCGGCTCGGTGACATGTTCGGCAAACGCCGGATGCTGCTCGCCAGCCTCGGCATGATGGTGCTCGGTTCCGCGGTGTGCGCGATGGCGAACACACTCCTGCCTCTCGTGATCGGTCGGACTCTCCAGGGCGCCGCCGTAGGCGCGATCCCCCTCGGCATCGCCATCCTGCGCGACGAGCTACCGGCCAAACGGGTTCCCGGCGCGATGGCCACGATCAGCGCGACCATGGGCGTGGGCGGAGCAATCGGCTTGCCCCTCGCGGCACTGGTCGCCCAGCTCACCGACTGGCACATGTTGTTCGTGGCCTCGCTGGTGCTCGGCGCGGTCGGCATCGCCGCGGTATGGAAGTTCGTCCCGGAATCACCGCGACGCAACCCGGGCCGGTTCGATTTCCTTGGAGCGGGTCTGCTCTCGTCCGCCCTGATTCTCCTTCTCGTTCCGGTGACGAAGGGAAATTCGTGGGGTTGGGCTGAGCCGGCCACCCTCGCCATGCTCGGCGGAGCGCTGCTGGTCTTCCTGGGATTCGGCTGGTACGAGTTGCGCGTCGACCGGCCGCTGGTCGATCTGCGACTGTCCGCCCGCCGTCCCATTCTGATGACGAACCTGGCGTCGATCGCGCTGGGCTTCGCGATGTACGCGAACGTCCTCGCGTTCCCCCAATTGCTCATGGCGCCACCCGAAACCGGCTACGGACTCGGGCAGACGATGGTCGCTGCCGGTATGGCCCTCGCGCCGAGCGGACTCGTCATGATGGCGTTGTCCCCCGTGTCGGCGCGGATCACCACCACGTTCGGCCCGCGTGTCACCCTCGCCTGCGGCGTGGTCTTCGTGGGCGCCGGTTATCTCACGGCGTATCTCCTGCACCGGGAGTTGTGGCACATCATCGCGGCATCGATGGTCATCGGAGCCGGTGTGGGTCTCGCCTACGCCGCCATGCCCGCGCTCATCATGAGTTCCGTCCCGCTCCACGAGTCCGCGGCGGCGAACAGTCTGAACACGCTGATGCGGTCCATCGGTACCTCGACGGCGGCAGCGGTGATCGGTGTCGTGCTCGCAGCGATGACCGTGCAGGTCGGCGATGCAGTCGTGCCGGAACTCAGCGGGTTCCGCACCACCTTCCTCATCGCGGCGCTCGCGTCCGTCGTGGCCCTGGTGTTCACCGCGTTCATCCCGCCGCCACCTCCGCGAGTACGCGAGGTCGGACCGGCTAGAGGCGTGTAAGCGACCACTGTCCGTAATCCGCGCTGAAGACGCGGTTGACGTCGATACCGATTCCGTCGATGGTCCCGCCGCCCTTCTGGTGCAGGTGTGCGCGCGGATGGACGTAACCGGCCGGCGTGCCCCAGTCGTGCTGCCAGTAGAACGCGCCGAGGCCTACCGCGGACGCCCAGTCGATGGTCGGAGAGTTCGCGTACACGCCGGTGTTCGCGGGGCCGACTACCTCCTGCCACGCGAGAAGGTAGGGCACGATCCGGGTGGTGAACTGCTCGAAGTTCGGGTTGTCGTCGATCGACGCGTAGATCGGCCGGTCGGCGGGTCCGCCCGCCGCGCGGTGCAATTCCAGACCGCGTCGCGCGTGCCTCAGTCCTGCGTCGTAGCCGCCGAGCCAGTCGGCGGTCTCCGCCTTGCCGAACTGGTAGCACGACACCACTTCCAGTCCGTTGTCGAGCAGGGCGCCGGCTTCTCCCCGGGTCAACGGCTTACCGAGCATCCAGTCGGCGCCGGGCCGACGGTCGGATACATACCGGATCGCCCCGATGTGTCCTGCGGCCCTGATCGACGCCGCCGACGGCACACCCGCCGAATAGTCGACGATGGTGCCGAGGACGTCCCGGGCCTGCGCCGCCCCCGGGGCCATGACCGCGGAGGCCACCACGGCGCCCGAGCCGATCGCCGCGTACCGCAACATGTCTCGACGAGAAAACGTCATGGCGCCCCCGTTCCGGAATGTGTGATCGTGCCTTCGGATTGCACCACATTCACACCTGCCACACGCAGCGCATCGGTAAAGGTGCTGGTCGGACCTACGCTGCGAACGGTTCTCAGCGGCCCGCCAACTCGGCGAAGAACGCGGGCACGAGCGCGACATCTTCGACGGTGCGCACCGTGGTGCGTATGCCGAGTCCGTGCTCCTTGAGGAGGTCGCACAGACCCTCGCCGTCGACGAGATCGATGGGCGGAGCGCCGTGCCGGTGTGCCTCCGCGCGCGCATCGTCGGTAAAGGATCCGGTGGACACCAGCAGACCCTTCTCCCCGCGACCGACCATCGCCGCACGGAATTCGCGAACGACGTCGGCGCCCGCTCGCTCCTGTCCGCGGACGAACCGGAAGAACACCGAGAAGCTGAGCAGCGAGACACGCAGGATGCCGGTGCCCTCCACCTGGGTGTCGGAGTCGGTACCTCCACCCGGAGCGGGGACTGTCAGAGTGGTGAAGCCCGCGGACCGGAGCACAGCGGTGACGAGGCGCTCGAAACCCTCCGCGGGAAGGTCGGCGACCGCCCCGAGCACAGGCTCTCGCCACAGTTCGGGATCCTCGGGTGCAGCGGCGAGCGGCACGACCTGCGCGCCTTGCGACGAGTTGCGGACCAGGCGTCGGCGTCGCTTCTCCGCGGTGTACGCGACCTGCATGGGCTTGATCTCGGATTCGCGGACCGCGCGACCGTCGTCGGTCACGCTCCACACGCCTCGACGGGTGTTCGACAGCAGGCCCATGCCCTTGAGGTAGGTGCGCGCCCAGGCGATCCGGTATTCGATTTCGGTGCCGGGACCGTCGCCGTGCAGTACGGCCCGGTCCGCCTCGGACAAACCGACCCGGGCGATCACGGCCCCGTCGATTTCCTCGATGACCCCGGATCCGCCGATTTCGATCACAGCCTGCAGCGTCGGCCACAGGAGATCCGTGTACGGCGGCAACGCGGATTCGTCGCCTCCGGTGTTCCGGACGGAATTACCGATCGCGTTCCGGCGCTGCACACCTTCCCCTAACGTTGCGGCCACGCGGCCGCGGCTTCGGTCCTGGACGTCGGAAAATACCCTAGCCGATGGGTCACGGACCCCGGCCGTCGCGCTCCGCTCCGAAACCGTCCGCTCGCACCCGGCCGGCGACCTACCATGCGAGACGGGGACTCCACCCCTTTCTCCGCTTCGCATGAGGTGACCTCATGAACCGACCCGCACCCGTCGACATGGCCCACCACGCGCACCTGAGCGGCATGTTCGCGCCGCAACGCGACGAGGTGGACGTACGAGACCTCGTGGTCGAGGGACATCTGCCCGACGACCTGGAAGGCAGCTACCTGCGCAACGGCCCGAATCCTCGATTCGATCCGATCGGGCAGTACGTCTACCCGATCGACGGGGACGGAATGGTGCACCGCGTCGAACTGTCCGGCGGTACCGCGCGCTACACGAACCGGTTCGTGCGGACCCCGCAGGTCGTGGCCGAGGAGAAGGCGGGACGAGCCCTGTGGGCCGGCATCACCGACCCGTATTTTCCGCCCGCCGACGAGGTGGGGCCCGATCTCGCGAACACCATGCGCGAACTTCCCGACATCAACGTGGTCCGTCACGGCGGGCGGTTGCTCGCGCTGGCCGAGGCCGCGCCGCCGTACGCGCTCGGTTCGGAACTCGAAACGCTGGGCCGGGAGACATTCGGCGGGGCGTTACCTGTCGGCCTTACCGCCCATCCCAAGATCGATCCGCGCACCGGCGAGATGGTCGCGTTCTGCTACATGCTCGACGCGCCGTTCCTGACATGGTCGGTGTTCGGCCCGGACGGCGCGGTCGTACGCGCGGCCACACCCGTCGACGGTGCCGACCGCCCTCTGATGGTGCACGACATGGCTCTCACCGAGACCTATATCGTGCTGATCCTGGCGCCGATGGTCTTCGACCTGGAAAAGATCTTCACGGGCGCCTCGCCCCTCGACTGGCAACCCGAACTCGGGGTCCGGGTCGCCCTCGTCCCCCGCGACGGTGGCGCAGTGCGCTGGTTCTCCACCGACTCCTTCTGGATGTGGCACACCGCCAATGCCTTCGACCTCCCCGGAGGAGACGTCGCGGTCGACTACGTCGAGTGGCGGTATCCCGGCGCGTTGACCCAGCACGACGGACCCAACCCGTCGCTGTTGCGCCGCGCCGTCATCGGGCGGCACGGCGTCGCCCGCACGACACTCCACGACCGCGACATCGAGTTCCCCCGCATCGACGAGCGTCTGTCGACGGACCGACACCGCATCGTCGCCACGCTGGGCCGCAGCGGGTCGCAACGATTGCCGTCCGGCTCCGCCGACGCATTGTTCTGGTTCGACGTGGATTCCGGCGCCGACACGGTGTGGTCCGGGGGCACGCTCTCCCCCGGCGAGCCGGTGTACCTCACGAGCACGTCCGGCGCCGGTTACTGGGGTTCGATCGCGACCGACTTCACCGATCTGACGAGCTGGTTCCTGGTGTTCTCCGCCGATGATCCCGGCACCGGACCGCGTGCACGGGTGCGGTTACCGATCCGGGTGCCGGCGGGATTGCACGGCACGTGGGTGCCCTCGGGGTAGGGGCAGCCACCGCTTACTGTGGACCGATGGGTTTCACACGTGCCGAACTCGAATCTTTCCGCGACGCCGTGGTTCCCGACCTCGTCGGGCCGGGATGCCGCTTGCTGTTCGTCGGGATCAATCCCGGGCTGTGGACTGCGGCGACGGGTGCCCACTTCGCGCGACCCGGAAATCGGTTCTACCCCGCGCTTTTTCGGGCCGGGATCATCACACACCCGATCGCCCCGTCGGAAGGAATGAGTGCGGCCGATCGCAACCACCTGATCGAACGCGGCGTGGGCATCACCAACCTGGCTCCGCGGGCGACCGCCCGCGCCGACGAGCTGACGTCGGACGAATTACGTGCGGGCGCCGAACGATTGGCGTCGGTGGTGGCCGAGTTCCGCCCGCGGGTCGTCGCGGTTGCGGGGATCACCGCGTACCGGGCGGCGTTCGGCAAGCGCACGGCGCGGACGGGTCTTCAGGACGACACCATCGGGGGCACGCCGCTGTGGGTGGTACCCAACCCGAGCGGACTCAATGCCCACGAGACCGTCGAGTCGCTGGCGGTGGCCTACGCGGAACCTGCTCGGGCCGCGGGGATCCTCAGCTCTCCGAGTTCACCCGCCCGCTGATCTTGTCGAGGTAGCCCGCCGCGCGATAACCGGGCGCGGTCCCCTCCACGAGAATCGCCGAACCGTCCGAGTTCTCGGTCCTCAGCGGGAAGGATTTCCTGATACTCGGGCGAGTCGTACCACCCGCGTGCCCGTTCGAGGTCGGGGAACTCGATGAGCACCAGGTGGCCGGGCCATTCCCCTTCGAGGACGTGGGGGTCTGTTCCGTGGACGAGGAACCGGCCGTCGAATGCACGAACGGTGTCGTCGATCTTCGTCAGGTATTCGGCGATGGCGTCTCCGTAGTCGACGCTGCGGAGGTGGGCTACTGCGTATGCGGTCATGCCTCGAGCGTGCCGTGCCGGGCGGCGCCGGTCGATTACCTCGGAGGTAATGGCGGCCGTTCCCGGCGGCTCTATTCTCGACAACATGACGGTCGTCGAGAGGGTCCGGCCCGGGGCGTTGCTGCGCGCGTGGCGGGAACGCCGGGGAATGAGCCAACTCGACCTTGCGCATCGGGCAGGCATCTCGTCGCGGCACATCAGCTTTGTCGAGACAGGGCGGTCGCAGCCGTCCCGGGACATCGTGGTGAAACTGAGCCAGCATCTCGATATTCCCTTGCGGGAACGAAACTCGATTCTGCTCGCCGCGGGACTCGCGCCCGCCTATCCGGAGCACCGGCTCGACGACGTGCCGTTGAGTGCGGTCGCCGATGCCATCACCCGGATCCTGGAACTGCACCGGCCGTTTCCCGCGCTGGTCGTCGACCGGCACTGGACGATGGTCGACGCGAACGACGCCATCACGGCGCTGGTCTCGGACTGTGCGGCGGACCTGCTCGAACCGCCCGTCAACGTGCTGCGGCTGACACTCCACCCGCGGGGACTT
This sequence comes from Rhodococcus sp. 7Tela_A2, assembly GCF_049311045.1. Taxonomy (NCBI): domain Bacteria; kingdom Bacillati; phylum Actinomycetota; class Actinomycetes; order Mycobacteriales; family Nocardiaceae; genus Rhodococcus; species Rhodococcus sp. 7Tela_A2. The sequence goes on from NZ_JAXION010000140.1 coordinate 6,477, forward strand.
GCGCCGCGTATCGCCAATCTCGGCCAGTGGCGCGCGCACCTGCTGGCACGGTTGCGCCATCAGATCGCGGCGACCGGCGATCCCGTGCTCGCGCGCCTGCAGCGGGAACTCGAGCAGTATCCGTGCGACGGCCCGGTCTCGGCCACGGATCCGCACGCGCTGGTCGTGCCGCTGCAGTTACGGGTCGACACCGGCGTGTTGTCGTTCCTGAGCACGACCACGCTGTTCGGGACCCCCCTGGACGTCACGGTGTCGGAATTGGCCATCGAAGCGTTCTATCCCGCGGACGCCTGGACGGCTTCGGCGCTGCGCGCCGGGTAGGCACCGGAGAGGTTGCCGAAGCGGTGTCGTGGCGGTGTCGTGCGCGCTACCGTTGGGACGGAAACTGTGTTCGAGCAGATCCGAAAGGCTTCGTCATGAGCACTACGAAATGGTGGGTCGTCGACGGACGCGACGACGGTTTCGCTCTCGAGCAGCGTGCCACCGGGGACATCGTGATCATGAACAACGCGACGTCGGAAGAGCATGTGCTGCCGGGATACGTGTGGAAGCACTCCCCGAGTTTCGGCTTGCAGATTCAGAGCGACGGGCCTCCGCCCTATGGCTCCTGGATCGAGAACCCGGAAGAGTGACGTCACGGAAGTGACACGACGGGAGCGGCACGCCTGAAGGGGAAGGCTCGTCAGCCCATCGAGATCTGCCACACGAGGGCTGCCGCCAGCGCCCCGACGCCGTTGAGCGACCAGTGCAATGCGATCGGAGCGAGGATGCTCCCGCTGCGCCGGCGTAGCCAGGTGAAGACGAACCCTGCGGCGGCGGTCGCAATCACCGCACCGGTGACGCCTGCGACCTGCCCCAAGACGCCGGACCCGAAGATCGCCGCCAGGCCGGCATTGCCCGCGGTCAAACCGAGGGAGGACGCGACGTGCCACAGACCGAACAGCAACGACCCGGCTGCGAATACTCCCCGAGCACCCCATACGCGTTCGAGGGTGCCGTGAAGCACGCCGCGAAAAGCGAGTTCTTCGGGAATCACGGTCTGTAACGGAATGATGATCATCGATGCGACGAGCGCGCCGGACAGTGTTGCGTAGCGCTCGGACAGGAAGAACTGCCGGGTGAACGGGAGCGCGATGCCGATCGCCACGACCGTGAGAACGAGCGCGACTGCGGCCACCGAATAGAGCGTGCCGCGCTTCCAGTGGCGCGGCGACAAGCCGAGTTCCGACCAGCGCATACCTCGGCGCCGCATCAGGACGACCAGGATCGCGGCGGAGACCGGCACGGTGGCGATCGACGCCCATACGGTCGTGAAGTGCGCGATCACATTGGTTGCGATCAGGACGCAAACCACTACCGCGACATCTATCCATGCGTGGAAGCGGGGCAGCCAGGCCAAGGAGGGCAATGGTGAGGCTTCAGCGGTCACGCGGTCTTCTCCCGGGGTTTCTCGTGCATCCATACCAGTGTAAGGATTTCGACCGGCAGACTGCATGACGCGCGTCACCTCCGAGTTGCGAGATCGGGCACGGGTCTGTGGACCTGGGATGACCGCAGCCCCACATCCCGAAACTCCCCGATGTTCCGGAGATGCGGGCCACACCACCTGCATGTGACGCCTGCGTCACATGCCCCGTTGTCGAGGTCACGATCTTGCGCGACTAATCTGTCTCCGGAACACCACCCCCTCTTCCAGGAGAAACAATGGCCGACTTCCTCTACGAGGACCTGCTGCCGATCGGGGAAGACCCCACCGAGTATCGGCTGCTGACCAGCGAGGGGGTGTCCACCGTCGAAGGCCCCGACGGCCGCACCTTTCTGAAGGTCGAGCCCGAGGCGCTGCGCCTGCTCACCGAAACAGCGCTGCACGACATCTCGCACTATCTGCGGTCGGATCACCTGAAGCAGCTCGCGAGCATCCTCGACGATCCCGAGGCATCGGACAACGACAAGTTCGTCGCGCTCGATCTCCTGAAGAACGCGAACATCGCCGCGGCAGGCGTGCTGCCGATGTGCCAGGACACCGGCACCGCGATCGTCATGGGTAAGCGCGGCCAGCAGGTGCTCACCCCCGGTGACGACGAGGAGTCGATCGCGCGGGGCGTGTACGACGCCTACACCCGGTTGAACCTGCGGTACTCGCAGAACGCTCCCCTGACCATGTGGGACGAGAAGAACACCGGCAACAACCTGCCCGCACAGATCGAGCTGTACGCGGACACCGCGAAGGGCCACGAGAACTCTTACAAGTTCCTCTTCATGGCCAAGGGCGGCGGGTCGGCCAACAAGTCGTACCTGTACCAGGAGACCAAGGCGATCCTGAACCCGGACTCGATGATGCAGTTCCTCGAGGCCAAGATCCGGTCGCTCGGCACCGCAGCGTGCCCGCCGTATCACCTCGCCATCGTCGTCGGCGGTACGTCGGCAGAGTTCGCACTCAAGACCGCCAAGTACGCCTCCGCCCACTACCTCGACGAACTGCCGACCGAGGGCGCCATGACGGGTCGCGGTTTCCGCGATCACGAACTGGAGAAGAAGGTCTTCGAGCTCACCCAGAAGATCGGGATCGGCGCGCAGTTCGGCGGCAAGTACTTCTGCCACGACGTCCGCGTGGTGCGCCTGCCGCGCCACGGTGCGTCGCTGCCGGTCGCGATCGCAGTGTCGTGCTCGGCCGACCGCCAGGCGAAGGCGAAGATCACCCCGGAGGGCGTGTTCCTCGAGCAGCTCGAGTTCGACCCGGGCCGCTTCCTGCCCGAGATCACCGACAGCGCGCTCGACGCGGAAACGTCCGGTGTCTCCGGGACCGGCAAGGGCGCCGCCGTGAAGATCGATCTCACCCGCCCGATGCCCGAGATCCTCGCCGAACTGTCGAAGCACCCCGTCAAGACGCGCTTGTCGCTCACGGGACCTCTCGTCGTCGCCCGCGACATCGCGCACGCGAAGATCAAGGAGCGTCTCGACGCGGGCGAGGAGATGCCGCAGTACCTCAAGGACCACCCCGTGTACTACGCCGGCCCGGCGAAGACTCCGGAGGGTCTCGCGTCCGGGTCGTTCGGCCCGACCACAGCCGGTCGCATGGACTCGTACGTCGAGCAGTTCCAGGCTGCCGGCGGCTCGATGATCATGCTCGCCAAGGGAAACCGGTCCAAGCAGGTGACCGATGCGTGCCACAGGCACGGTGGTTTCTATCTCGGTTCGATCGGCGGCCCCGCGGCACGCCTGGCACTGGACTGCATCAAGAATGTCGATATCGTCGAATACGAAGAACTCGGTATGGAGGCGGTCTGGAAGATCGACGTCGAGGACTTCCCGGCGTTCATCGTCGTCGACGACAAGGGCAACGACTTCTTCGCCCACACCGGCGAGGTGACGCTCACCGTCGGCAAGCGTCCGGGACTGTAAGACCCGGCGCCACAGCGTGATCGGGCCCCCGGGGGGGGTTGTCCCCCCCGGGCCCCTGGGGGGGG
>NZ_JAXION010000141.1:0-9679 GCF_049311045.1 Rhodococcus sp. 7Tela_A2
CTTGCGGTGTTCGCTGCTGTCGCCACGCGCGAGGAGTGCGCGTCGTTGCGTGTGGTTCTTGTTGCGGGTGAAGCGTTCCCTGCGGCTTTGGCCGATCAATGCGCTGCCCTCGGGCTACCTCAGCTCCATAACCTCTACGGCCCGACCGAAGCGACAGTGCATGTCACGGCGTCGCCGGTCGACGGAGTCGGCACCGGTGCCGTCCCGATCGGGACACCTGTATGGAACACCGGGACCTACGTGCTGGACCAGCGACTCGTACCGGTACCGGTCGGAGTCGTGGGAGAGCTGTACCTCTCGGGTGCGCAGATCGCGAGGGGATACTTCGGGCGTACAGGAATGACGGCGGAGCGGTTCGTGGCGTCGCCGTTCGCTGCGGGTGAGCGCCTCTACCGCACCGGTGATCTTGTCCGGTGGAACAGTGACGGCGAACTGGAGTACATCGGTCGTACCGACTTCCAGGTGAAGTTGCGGGGTCTGCGGATCGAGCTCGGTGAGATCGAGGCGGCGCTGGCAGCGCACGAATCGATCACCCAGGCTGCGGTCGTGGTGTCGACCGCCGGTCTCGGGGACCAGCTCGTGGGATATGTGGTGCCCGTCGCGGGGGCCACGGTGGATCGTGACGAGTTGGCCGAGTTCGTCTCGGGGCTGTTGCCGGCGTACATGGTGCCGTCGGTGTTTGTGGTGCTCGACGAGTTCCCGTTGGGTTCGTCGGGCAAGCTGGACCGTAAGGCGTTGCCTTCCCCTGTCTTCGGAGATCGCGAATCCCGCGATCCCGCAACCGAATCCGAGATCGCGATCGCGAAGGTATGGGGCGAGGTCCTCGGAATCGATCGAGTCGGTGCGGAGGATTCGTTCTTCGCGCTCGGTGGCAACTCTCTGGTCGCTACCCGGGTGATCGCCCGAGTCAACGAGGCCCTCGGTTCTTCACTGGCGATCCGTGAATTGTTCGAGGAGCCCACCGTCGCCGGCCTCGCAGCGCGTATCGACGCGGGTCCCGTCGCATCCGGGAGGCCGGAACTCGTGGCGAGAACCCGCCCCGAACGGATTCCGCTGTCCCTTCCTCAGCAGCGAATATGGGTGCTGAACCAGCTCGACCCCACGTCCGGCTCCTACAACATCCCGCTCGGCATCCGGTTGCGTGGCGAACTCGATGTCGCGGGCCTGGGTGCGGCGGTGCGTGATGTCGTCGAACGTCACGAGGCACTGCGCACCGTGTACCCGCACGACGAACACGGCCCTCGGCAGCAGATCGTTCCGGCCACCACGGTGGAGGACCTGACGGTGGTGACCGCAGCCTCGGAGCAAGAGGCATTCGAGACCGTGGCGGAGGTCGCCGGGCGCGGATTCGACGTCACCACCGAGGTGCCTGTTCGAGGTCTTCTCGTAACGCTCGGTCCGGACGACCACGTGCTCGTGCTTGTCGTGCACCATATTTCGGCAGACGGTGCGTCGCTGCCCGCGCTGGCCCGCGACCTCATGGGCGCATACATCGCCAGGGCGGCAGGAACGGCCCCGGCCTTGCCTCCGCTCGAGGTGCAGTACGCCGACTTCGCGCTCTGGCAACAGGAGGTACTGGGCGACGCCGACGATCCCGACTCGCCCGCCGGGGTTCAACTGGCCTACTGGCGTGAGAGGCTCGCGGGCATACCGGATCTGCTCGACCTGCCCACCGATCGTCCGCGTCCCGCCCAGGCGAGCGGCCGGGGTGCAACCACGACGATCGAGGTGTCGGCGCAGACCCATGCCCGTCTCGACTCACTCGCCGGGTCGCGCCGGGCATCCCTGTTCATGGTGGTGCACGCCGCTCTCGCCGTCCTCCTCTCCCGGCTGAGCAACTCCCGCGATGTGGTCGTCGGTACCGCGGTGGCGGGCCGTGGCGCCCGAGCACTGGACGACGTGGTCGGCATGTTCGTCAACACGCTCGCGCTGCGCACGGACGTCGATCCGGCCACGGCCTTCGAGTCGCTGCTCGACGCAGTGCGATCCGGTGACCTCGAAGCGTTCACGCACGCGGACATTCCGTTCGAGCGTGTCGTCGACGAATTAGGGATCGCTCGGTCGTCCGCTCGTCATCCCGCGTTCCAGACCGTCCTGTCGTTCCAGAACCTCGAGCAGGCACGGATGGAACTGCCCGGTCTGACGGTCGACACGATCGGCACAGGGGAACTCGCGGCCAAGTTCGACCTGCAGGTCACCGTCGAACCTCACGACACCCCGGAGGGAACGCCGGCAGGCATGTCGGTAGCATTGACCTACGCGACCGATCTGTTCGACGAGGGCACCGTGGATGCGTTCGCCCGTCGTTTCGTGGCTCTCTTGGACAAGGTGGCTGCGGATCCCGCGGCGATCGTCGGAGACATCGAACTCCGCACGGAGGACGAGATCACAGCGGTGACAGGCAGCGCTCCGCGTCAGGACACCACGACGGTGCAGGACGCCGACGTCACCATCGCGCAGGAGTTGCGCGTCGCCGTCGAGTCCGATCCCGATGCGCCGGCAGTGGTGGTGGGCGACGTCGAGTCGACCTACGGCGAGGTCGAACAACGCTCGTCGCAGTGGGCTCGCTACCTGATCGCCCTCGGAGCCGGCCCGGGGGAGACGGTCTGCGTCGATCTGCCTGTAGGCATCGACTTGGTGATCGCTGCGTGGGCAGTGGTCAAGTCGGGTGCGGCACTGGCAGTCGGGTCGTCGGAGGCTGCCCGCTGGGTACTGACGACCACCGACCGCGACGTTCACGGCTCCGGCCGACGACTGGCTATGGACGCACCGGACCTGGTCTCGGAGGTGTCCGGCCTCTCGGCGCGGACGATTGCCTACACCGAGCGGACCGCCGTACCGAGTCTCGGGGATGCGGGGATCCGCTTCCCGGACACCGCGCTCTCCCAGGGAAGGGCGGTCGCGCTCCTCCGCAACGGTATCGTCGGCAAGGAGTTGACCTACGACGCAAGGATTCTCGTTGCCGGTCCGGACGCGAATCGGTGGGTGCTCCATGCCGTACTTGCTGCCGCCCTCGCGGGTGCCGTAGTGGTGATGGCGGACAACGCGTCCGATGTCGCCCATCTCGCGGAGGAAGAGTGGGTGACCCACGCGTTCGTGCCCCGCGATGCGGTGGATGCCCTGGCAACGTGCGCCGACCTCGAGACGGTGTTCGTGACCGACGGCGAAGACGTGAGCGCGCCGTCCGATGCGGCGTGGGTTCTCAGCCCGTCCAGAGATCCCTGGGCCACGGGTCGGTGAGGGACGCCATGGGAGCCGGGGCCGGCGGTCACTCGGGAGGACATGATTTGCACCCTGAACAGGAAGAACGCCAAATTTCCTTGTGTTGCGGGGGCTCTCGCGAGGTCATCCCAACGGGTGCGACCCACCAGTAGCCGTAACATGACCCCCGGCCCACGATGCTCTATTGGGCAGCTGACGACTGTCCGGTAACCAACGGGCGGCGACGGCCGAAACGGAGATATGAGGGAAGCGAGACCAGTGGTGAGTGAAGCCTCGCGCAAGGCCGGCATGCAGCAAGGGGACGGCGTCGCACGGGAAAACGTCGGCGAACCCGAGAGTGGACGGCCGCCAGTGTCCGAACGTGGACGGGAGCGTCGACGTCCCGCACGTCGGCGGGGTTCGCGCGCGATACTTCTGCCGCAGTTGCTTGGGACCGCGGTGGAACGTAACCCTTCTGCTCCCGCGGTGATGTTCGAGGATCGCTCGTGGACGTACGCGGAAATCGACGCCGACTCTTCGCGCCTCGCGCGAGCGTTGATCGACCGTGGACTCGGCCCCGAAGACATTGTCGCAATCTCGCTGGCCCGGTCGTTCGAGTCCGTGCTGGCCATCTGGGCGGTGGCGAAGACCGGTGCGGCCTTCGTTCCGGTAGATCCGAACTACCCTCCCGATCGCGTCGCGTACATGCTCGCGGATTCGGGTGCGGCGATCGGGCTTACGCTCGCGGCGACGGTGTCGTCGCTGCCGGACACCGTGGAGTGGCTCGCGCTCGACGACCCGCAATCGAGGGCCGAAGTGGAAGCGCTGTCGCCCGCTCCGGTGTCCTTCGACGAGCGCGTGAGTGTCCTGCGACCCGAGAACCCGGCGTACGTCATCTACACCTCGGGGTCCACGGGCCGCCCGAAGGGCGTTCCGGTGACGCACAGCGGTCTGTCCGACCTGGTACAAGAGATGGTGGACCGCTTCGGGGCCACTGCATCCTCCCGCACCCTTCACGTCGCCTCGCCCAGCTTCGACGCGTCGGTGCTCGAATGGCTGATGGCGATTTCCGTGAGTGCTGCCATGGTCGTCGCCCCGCCCGATGCGTTCGCCGGCGCCGAACTGACCGAGCTTCTTCGTCGTCACCGGGTGACCCACGCGCTGATTACGCCCGCGGTGTTGGCGTCGCTCGATTCCGAGGGACTCGACGGACTCGAAATGGTGGTGTCGGGCGGCGAGGCGTGCCCGCCGGATGTGGTGGAGCGGTGGGCACCGGGACGGCGGTTCCTCAACGCCTACGGGCCGACCGAAGCGACGATCATGACGCATTGCAGCGGTGCTCTCGAGCCGGGGAGGCCGGTGACCATCGGTACACCGGTGCGAAATCTGGGTGCGTACGTACTCGACAGCCGCCTGAATCCGGTCGCGCCCGGCGTTGCGGGTGAGCTGTATGTGTCGGGTCCCGCTCTTGCTCGTGGTTATCGGGGCAGACCGGGTCTGACAGCCGAACGTTTCGTTGCGGGTCCCGACGGAACGAGGCTCTACCGCACCGGTGATCTCGTCCGTGCGCCGCGTAGTGGCGACGACGAACTGATCTACCTGGGGCGCAACGATTTCCAAATCAAAATCCGCGGCCTTCGGGTCGAACTCGGTGAAATCGATGCCGCGCTTGCGACCTCCGATGGAGTCGATTTCGCGATCACTGTGGGCCGCGAGACGCCGGCGGGTGAGATGCGACTGGTGTCGTATGTGCATTCCGCGGGAGGTGTCGAGATCGATGCCGGAGAGATATCCGCAACGGTGTCGGAAATGCTTCCGGCGCACATGGTTCCGTCGGCGATCGTCGTGTTGGATGATGTGCCGTTGACGCCGTCGGGCAAAATCGATCGTGCGGCGTTGCCTGAGCCGGAGTCGGTTTCGGTGCAGTTTCGTCCACCCGCAACTGCGCTCGAGGTTGCCGTGGCGGAAGAGTTCGGCGCACTCCTCGGTGTCGAGTGCATCGGGCTCGATGACGACTTGTTCGCACTGGGTGGCAATTCACTCGTGGCGACCCGACTCGCCGCGCGCCTCGGTGAACGCCTCGGCACCCGCGTACCCGCGCGCCTGCTGTTCGAGCACTCCACGGTGGGAGAACTCGCGGCCCTGATCGAACCCCTCGCGGTAGGGAACGAGACCCCTCTCGTCGCGCAAACCCGTCCCGAGCTGGTGCCGTTGTCGCTGGCGCAGCAACGGATGTGGTTCCTCAACCGGTTGAATCCGGGGTCGGCGGCGAACAACATCCCGGTGGCGATCAGATTGTCGGGCTCGCTGGATGTCGACGCTTTGCAGGCGGCGGTGTCGGATGTGGTCGCGCGGCACGAGTCGTTGCGGACGGTGTATCCGGAGGTCGACGGGGTCGGTTTCCAGAAGGTGCTCGGTGCCGGCGATGCGGTCGTGGAGGTACGGGTCGAGGACGTGAGTGCCGACGATGCACCGGGGCGGGTCGTTGAGGCTGTGACTACCGGTTTCGATGTGACGCTCCAGGTTCCGGTGCGGGTGCGGTTGTTGCGGGTCGCGCCGCAGGAGCATCTGCTGGTGGTAGTGATTCATCATATTTCCGGTGACGGGTTCTCGATGGGGCCGTTGACCCGGGATGTGGTCACTGCGTATGCGGCGCGGGCCGCGGGCGCGGCCCCAGGGTGGTCGGCGCTCGAGGTGCAGTACGCGGATTACTCGTTGTGGCAGCGTGAGGTACTCGGCGACGAGTCGGACCCGGAGTCGTTGGCAGCCAAGCAGATCGCGTTCTGGAAACAGTCTTTGGACGGCCTTCCCGATCAGCTGGACCTTCCGACCGACCGGCCACGGCCGGCGGAACAGTCCTTTGCCGGCGACGACGTCGAGTTCGACATCGACGCAGATCTGCATCGTAAGCTGGTCGAGCTCGCACGAGCGCGGAACTCGACGTTGTTCATGGCGGTGCATGCGGCTTTCGCTGTGTTGCTCGCGCGTTTGTCGGGTACCGAGGACATCACGGTCGGCACGCCGATTGCGGGTAGGGGACGTCGCGAGCTCGACGATCTGATCGGTATGTTCGTCAACACTTTGGTTCTGCGTTCCCACGTGGATGTGAGCGGTTCGTTCGATGCTCTGCTCGAGCAGACACGCGAGCGGGATCTTCAGGCGTTCGCGCATGCCGATGTTCCGTTCGAGCGTCTCGTCGAGGTACTCAACCCTGAACGGTCCACCGCACGGCATCCGCTGTTCCAGGTGGGGTTGTCGTTCCAGAACTTGGCAGCGACGAGCCTGGAGCTGCCGGGTCTGACGGTGTCGGGGTTGGATGCGCAAGTGCAGACCTCGCAGTTCGACCTGCATCTGGTCGCCGCGGATCGTTACCACGAGGATGGGTCTCCGGCGGGGATCGGTAGCGTGTTGACGTTCGCGACGGATCTGTTCGACAGGTCGACGGTTGTGGGGATCGCGGAGCGGTTCGTGCGAGTGCTCGAGCAGATCGTCGCCGAGCCGGGGCTTCCGGTGGGAGATCTCGATATTCTCGGGGTCGAGGAGCGGAACCTGGTGCTGGAGGAGCACAACCGCACGAGCTGCCCGCTCGGGGCGCCGGTGACGTTGGTGGACTTGTTCGATACTCAGGTACGGCGTGATCCTGCGGCGACGGCGATTGTTTTCGAGGGCGTGTCGCTGTCCTATCAGGAGTTCGATGCTCGGGTGAACCGGCTTGCCCGTCATTTGATTTCGGTGGGGGTTGGGCCGGAATCGACTGTGGCGTTGGCGATGCGGCGGTCGGTGGAGCTGCTGGTGGGTATGTATGCGGTGGCCAAGGCCGGTGGTGCGTACGTGCCGCTGGATCCGGACCAGCCGGCCGAGCGTACGGGCTACATTGTGTCGGTGGCGGCTCCTGCGGTGGTGTTGACCACCGCGCGTGACGAGTTCGATGTTCCCGAGGACTTGGGTTCCGGGATCGTCGTCGTTCGGCTCGACACTGCGGACCTCGATGGGTACTCGGATTCGCCGGTCACGGATGTCGATCGGGTGGCGCCGTTGCGGCCGGAGAACACGGCGTATGTGATTTTCACGTCGGGTTCGACGGGGCGGCCGAAGGGTGTGGCGGTCTCTCATGCGGCGATTGTCAACCAGATGCTGTGGATGCGGGATGAATACGGTCTCGGTCCGGATGATGCGCTGTTGCTGAAGACGGCTGCGACGTTCGATCTGTCGGTGTGGGAGTTCTGGTCGGCGCTTGTATCCGGTGGTCGTGTTGTTGTTGCGGGGCCGGACGGTCATCGTGATCCGGCGTATCTCAACGATCTTGTCGCGTCGGAGGGTGTGACGACTTTGCATGTGGTGCCGTCGATGCTGTCTGCGTTGATGACGGACAGGGACGGTGTTCTGCCGTCTTCTCTGCGCCGGGTGCTCGCTATCGGTGAGGCGTTGCCTGCGTCTACAGCGCAGCGGTTCCTTGCCGGCAATGAGGCCCGGTTGGACAATCTTTACGGTCCGACCGAGGCTGCGGTGTCGGTTACCGATCACACTGTCGAGGTGTCCGATGTGGTGTCTGTGCCGATCGGGTCGCCGCAGTGGAATACCCGGTTGTATGTGCTCGATGCGCGTTTGCAGCCGGTGCCGGTGGGTGTTCCGGGTGAGTTGTATCTTGCGGGTGCGCAGCTTGCTCGTGGGTATTTCGCGCGGCCTGATCTGACGGCGGAGCGGTTTGTGGCGTCGCCGTGGGGTGATGGTGAGAGGTTGTACCGTACGGGTGATCTGGTGTCGTGGACGAGTGACGGCGAACTCGAGTATTTGGGTCGTACGGATTTCCAGGTGAAGGTTCGTGGTTTCCGGATCGAGCTCGGTGAGATCGAGTCGGCGCTGCGGCGGATGGATGGCATTCGTGATGTGGCTGTGGTTGCTCGTGGCAGCGAGCGTGTGGGTACCCGTGTGGTTGCGTATCTGGTGCCTGGGCCTGATGTGGTCCTCCATACCGGGGAGGTTGCATTCGAACTCGGCCGAAGTGTGCCGGCTTATATGGTGCCGTCGGCTTTTGTGGTGCTCGAGGGGTTGCCTCTCAACGCTAATGGCAAGCTGGATCGTAGGGCGTTGCCGGATCCGGTGTTCGAGGTCACGGAGTTCCGGGCTCCGGCTACCTCTGCCGAGCAGGTCGTGGCGTCGGTGTTTTCCGAGGTGCTCGGTGTCGAGCGGGTCGGGCTCGATGATGATTTCTTCGCTTTGGGTGGTAACTCGCTGATTGCGACCCAGGTGGTCGCGCGCCTGGGTGCGGCACTCGATACTCGGGTGCCGGTGCGCGTGCTGTTCGAGGCGTCCACCGTCGGGGAACTGGCGGTGCGGGTGGAGCAGGTGTCCGGTGGGGGTGTCGGGGTTCCGTTGGTTGCGCGGGTGCGTCCGGCACAGATTCCCCTGTCGTTGGCGCAGCAGCGGATGTGGTTCCTCAACCGGCTGGATCCAGAATCTGCGGTCAACAATATTCCGGTGGCGATCAGGTTGTCGGGCTCGTTGGATGTCGATGCGTTGCAGGCGGCGGTGTCGGATGTGGTCGCGCGACACGAGTCGTTGCGGACGGTGTATCCGGAGATCGACGGGGTCGGATTCCAAGAGGTCCTGCCCGCATCGGACTCGATCGTCGAGGTACGTCCGGAAACTGTCGCGGCCGACGAGGTCCCGGCACGTGTCACGGAGGTTGTGGCTGCCGGTTTCGATGTGACGCAGCAGGTTCCGATCAGGGTGCGCCTGCTGCGAATCACGCCGGAAGAGCATGTGCTGGTGGTCGTGGTCCATCACATCTCCGGCGACGGGTTCTCTATGGCGCCCCTGACCCGGGATGTGGTCGCCGCGTACGTGACACGGGTGGAGGGCAAGGAACCCGCTTGGGCCGAACTCGAGGTGCAGTACGCGGATTACACGTTGTGGCAGCGTGAGGTCCTCGGCGACGAGTCCGATCCGGAGTCGCTGCTTGCGCGGGAAACCGAGTTCTGGCGCAGTGCTTTGGCGGATCTGCCGGAGGAGTCGACGTTGCCTGGGGATCGGCCTCGTCCGGTGGTGTCGAGTTACCGGGGTGCCTCGCACGGATTCACGATCGATCGGCGCGTCCGTTCCGATCTAACTGATCTCGCACGCCGCAGTGGTGCAACGGAATTCATGGTCGTCCATGCTGCTCTAGCGGTGCTGCTGTCACGGTTGAGCGCCCAGTCCGATATTGGGATCGGGACGCCCGTCGCGGGTCGTGGTGAGGCTGCGCTCGATGATCTCGTGGGTATGTTCGTCAATACGTTGGTGTTGCGGACGTCGGTTGATGGTGGGGTGTCGTTCGGGGACTTCCTCGATGAGGTCCGCCGGGCGGATCTCGATGCGTTCGCGCATGCGGATGTGCCGTTCGAGCGGTTGGTGGAGGTGCTCGATCCTGCGCGTTCGCAGGCGCGTCATCCGCTGTTCCAGGTGATGCTGACTTTCCAGAATATGGCGGACGCGCATC
>NZ_JAXION010000142.1:0-9582 GCF_049311045.1 Rhodococcus sp. 7Tela_A2
GGCGGGGCGCCGTGGGGCCGTCCGGGGCCGGGGCCCCGGGCCCCCCGGGGGGGGGGCCCGGGCGCGGGGGCCGTCGAGGCGTGCCACGCACCGTCGGAGGTGACGAGGACTGCGCCTGCCGCCCCGAGCGTCGCGAGAACTGCTCCGACGCCCCGCTCGACCAGAACCCGGCCGGCGTCGACGACCGGGCCGACATCACCGGCTGCGGCGCGCGCCTCCAACGTGGCCGCGTCGGCGCCGGTGAGCTGGGCGAGTTCGTCGGAGTTGGGCTTGATCAGATCCGGCGCGGCTGCGGGAAACTGTTCCGCGAGCGCGAGCAGCGGGGCTTCCGAGGTGTCTACCGCGATGCGGCATCCCAGGCTTCGCAGTGCCGTGACCAGGTCGGCGTACCAGCTGTCGGGGATGCCGGGTGGCAGCGAACCGCACAGGACCGTCCAGGACGCGTCGCGCGCGGAGTCGAGCAGAGCCGTGTGGAGTTCGCCGAGGGTGCGGCCCGTGCACGTGTTTCCCGGTTCGTTGATCTTGGTGGTGGTGCCGTCCGGTTCGGCGATCGTGATGTTGTTGCGGGCCGGCCCGGAGGTGGCGACAGCCCGGTACGGCACCGCGCGCTCGTCGAGAGCGGCCAGCAGCGGATCACCGGGATCGGCGGGAAGGACAGCGACCACGTCGCGTCCGGCGCGGCGCAGGACGCGGGCGACGTTGATGCCCTTCCCGCCCGGGTCGACCGTCGTTCCGGTGGTGCGGAGAACCGCACCGCGCACGAGCGCGCCGTTGAGTCCGACGGTGCGATCCAGGCTGGGATTGGCGGTCAATGTGACGATCACGCGATCACCACCTCGATTCCGTGTTCGGCGAGTTGCTTCAGGTCCGTTTCGTCGATGTCGCTGTCGGTGACGAGAACGTCGACGGCGGCAAGAGGTGCGAATCGCAGAAGAGTCCTCCGTCCGATCTTTGATGAATCAGCCACCACCACAACGCGTTCCGCGCAGCGGACGATGGCGCGCTTGACGGCGGCTTCGTCGGCGTCGGGCGTGCTGAGGCCGTGTTCGACGGTGAGCGCGTTGGTTCCGACGAACGCCACGTCGACATGCAGGATCTCGAGGAACTGCACGGCGTCCGGTCCCACTGCGGCTTGCGTGACGCCCCGCACGCGTCCGCCGATCAGGTGGAGTTGCACGGAGGGGAGTGCTGCGAGGCGGGCGGCGATGGGTACGGAATTGGTCGCGATGGTGAGTTCGGTGTCGGTGGGCAGGGCCGAGACCATCCTGCCGGTCGTGGTGCCGGCGTCGAAGACGACGCTTCCGCCGGAGGACGGGAGGAATGCGGCCGCTGCGGCGGCGATCCGGTTCTTCTGGTCGGCCCGCGAGTGTTCCCGGTCCGCCAGTGCGGGTTCGGTGACAGTCAGGGCCGCGAAGGGAACTGCGCCGCCGTGGACCCGGCGCACGTGGCCGAGTCGTTCGAGCAGTGCGAGGTCCCGTCGCACGGTTTCGGTGGTGACGCCGTACCGATCGGCGAGCGCGGCCACGGACATGCGTCCTCTGTGACCGATCAGGTCCGCTATCGCCTGTTGGCGTTCCTCCGCGTACACCCACACTCCTTCGAGGTTTTCTGTTGCTTTATGTTGTTTTACGCCCGTCTGTGTTGACATGTCAAGGGTTCGGAGTAATCTCGATCACATTGATCCCTGCGAGGAGGTATCCATGGGCAACACCGCACGCGTCCTGTCCGGAACGCCGGTTGTTCCGGGCATCGGCTTCGGCCCGGTCATCCGTCCTGCTCCGCGGCCGATCGTGTCACCGGATCCCGTGTCGATTCCGGACACGGCCCGGGAAGCGGAGGTGGGCCGGTTCGAAAGTGCGGTCGCCGATGTCGCGGAACGTCTCCGTGTCCGTTCGTCCCGGGCGTCCGGCGCCGCGTCCGAGGTGCTCGCCGCGACCGCCATGCTCGCCGAGGACCGCGCGTGGAAGGGTGCTGCCGCCACCCGCATCCGTTCCGGGTCCGATGCCGTCTCCGCTGCCACCGCGGCCACCGAACAGTTCGCTGCCGTGTTCGAGAAGATGGGCGGTCTTCAGGCGGAACGTGTCACCGACCTGTTCGACGTGCGCGACCGTGTGATTTCCGAACTGCAGGGCCTACCCGAGCCCGGCCTCGAAACCCCGGACGTGCCCTCGGTGCTGTTCGCCGACGACCTGGCCCCGGCCGATACCGCAGGCCTCGATCCCGCACTCGTGGTCGCCATCGCGACCACTCTCGGAGGCCCGACCAGCCACACCGCGATCATCGCGCGCCAACTCGGCATCCCGTGTGTCGTTGCGGCTACCGGCCTCGACGACATCCCGCCCGGGACGCCGGTCCTCGTAGACGGTGCCACCGGGCGGATCGTGATCGAACCGAATCGGGACGAGGCCGACGAGGCGGTGAGCCGCGACCGCGCCGAGCGCGAGCGCACCGCTGCATGGACCGGACCGGGCGCCACCGCCGACGGTCACCCCGTCGAAATCCTCGCCAACGTGCAGGACGGGGCAGGCGCACGAGCCGCACGCGAGACTCCCGCGCAGGGTATCGGCCTGTTCCGCACGGAATTGTGTTTCCTCGACCGGGAAACCGAGCCCACGGTGACCGAACAGGCCGACATCTACGCGGAGGTGTTCGACGCGTATGCCGGACGCAAGGTCGTCGTCCGCACCCTCGACGCCGGCTCCGACAAACCGTTGCGCTTCGCGAACCACCCCGAGGAGTCGAACCCGGCTCTCGGTGTTCGCGGCATCAGGATCACGTCGGCCGCACCGGGCATTCTCGAACGCCAGCTCGACGCCGTCGCCGACGCCGCCATCCGGACCGGTGCGTCCCCATGGGTGATGGCTCCGATGATCGCGACGATCGACGAAGCCGCGGAGTTCGCAGCACTGGTCCGGGAACGCAACCTCTCCCCGGGTGTCATGGTCGAAATCCCTTCTGCCGCTCTACTTGCCGACCGGCTGCTCGAACACGTCGACTTTCTCTCGATCGGCACCAACGACCTGGCCCAGTACACGATGGCGGCGGACCGGATGTCCCCGCAGCTCGCCGCGCTCACGACACCCTGGCAACCGGCAGTCCTGATGCTCGTGGCGCACACGGCCCGAGCCGGAACGGCCGTCGGCAAACCGGTGGGTGTATGCGGCGAGGCGGGGGCAGACCCGCTCCTCGCGTGCGTCCTGGCCGGTATGGGCGTGACGTCGCTGTCGTGCGCGGCGTCCGCGGTCGCACCCGTGGGGGCGCGGTTGTCGATGGTGACGATGGACCGCTGCCGTGAGGCCGCCGAGGCGGTACTCGGTGCCGTCGACGCAGCAGAGGCACGGTCGGTGGCGAACCGCATCCTCGAGTGACGGGTTCGGCCGTCGACGAGAACGTGCGAGGGACTCGGGCGAGGCGCATGCACCGTCGGGGCTGCGGCAGCGTGGGTTTACTTCGGACTTCATTGCTGGACAAGCAATGTCGAAGTCCAGGTCGCGCTCCCTGAGTGTCGACGGCGGCTTCGGCTCCGTGTCTCCGCCGAAGCGAGCGCACCGAGCTTCGTACGCCGAAACCATTGTTGTAGAAAGAATGCAAACTCGTCCCGGATAGGACGTTCGTCCCGTTCGTCGAGCCCGGGAGCTACCGTCGATCCCGGAAAAGGTCTCGAGTCCCGTACACGACGACGGACCCGACGTGCGTCTGATCCCCGAAGTCTCGAGGACGTTGTAGGGGTTCGTCGACGGGCCCGATGGTGCGGCGGGGGCTCTCGCGCGGATCTACGCTTCGGTGATCTCGGCTCGGGAGGGTAGGACGCAGGCAACCGCAGCCAGGCCGACCGCGACCCAGAGTGCTGCCGGCCCGAGCCGGTGGAAGGTGAAGCCGCCGAGGGTCGCGCCGACGGCGAAGGCGAACCAGTAGCCGATGTCAGCGAGCCAACTCCACGGATGCGTGGTGCGGATGCCGGCTACCAGCTGGTGCGCGGCCTTGACGAGTGTGCCGGTCACGTAGGTCAGGCCGACGTGCACGTCGGAGTTCGTTGCCAGTGCCGAGTTGGTCAGCCCACCGACGACCGCGAGCAGCAAGGTTCCCGACCACGTCGATGTCGTGTTCGCCAAGATCGCACCGGCCAGGGTCATGAGCGTGACCGAGGCCATCAGCACCCGGTGGGCGGCTGACCCGACCCACCGCACGATCGCGGCGCCGGCCAGGCATCCAGAGAAAAACAGGCAGATCAGCAGGGCGGACAGGCCCGCAAGGGACCAGTGGCCGGTCGCGGTCGACGAGCCGAGGATGGTGGTATTGCCGGACATGAACGCCACGAAGTTGCCCTGCAACACTACGAAGGCGACCGCGTCCACGAAACCACCCAGGCCCAGGAGCCAGACGCCGAGCGGAACGTCCGATGAGCGCAGATGAGCGATTGTCTTGATCACGCGCCCAAATCCTTCGGTCGAGTCGCCATGCTTCCGCATGCCCGACAACATCGCGCAGGCTGGGGGAGCACTGGGCGAGTTGCGCTCATCGGGCCCTGGCCGGTACAGGACCAGTCATGCGCAGTCGATGCGGAACCGGCCGGGTCCGGTGTCGTGTGTGGTGAGCCGATCGTCGAAGGGGGATCGGACATTCGTATCGAAGGTCACCGCGAAGCAGAATCCTGCGGCAGCGCAGTGGAATTCGACCGCGCAGGCGAAGCGCGCGGTTGGGTACAGGGACCGGTCCGCCTACTGGTCGCGGAAGCAGGCGATGTGGAAGGGCCGGGCAGCAGGCTTACCGGTCGCATCGTAGGTGTGGACCCGCATACGGTTCGGATCATCGTCCAGTGACACCGTGATGAGGCCGGGTTCGACGGGCTCGGTCAGTGCGCTGCCGATGGTCCCTGCGAAGTTGGTCTTGGCCTCCCCCTGTAGTGGGATTTTCCAGGTCAGGATGTATTCGTTCTCCCCGACCAACTCACAATCTGCTATCAGGTAGCCGCGTGCGATGGTGCCGTCTGCAGCGATCACGCAGGCGAGGCGGTTCTCGAAAGTCATCGGTCCTCCGTCGGTTTCGGTTGGGCGGTGCGTCCGGATATGTTTGCGGATCAGCGTTGACGAGAAGCCGAGCTACGTACGGTGCTTACGCCGGTAGGCTGGGGACGCGTGGGCGCTGCGGGTCGTACATCAGTGGATGTCGCCAACGGGCGTAATACGCCGAATGTCAACGGCAGCCGACTTGTCCGCGGATTCCGGATGGTCCGTCACCGTGAACCGGGTGACGGGGTCACACTCTTTCCAACCCGGTCTTGTTCCAATCCCGGTCCGGGCAACGATACTCGGGTCGAATGCTCTTCGGGAAGTAATCGTAGGTGCGCAGGTGTATCGACGAGTTTCCTGATGGTGCGTTCGGCGCGCCGGAGGGTGCGCGCGTCTCACCACGCCCGACCCGCCCCGGTCAGGTGCGCCACCCGGTCCCTGTGCTCGTGTCCGTGGCATCCGGATCGCCGCGTAAGCACAGACGAACCGGCCCAGTACGCGATGGCCGCCGACCGGATGTCGCCGCAGCCGGGCCGCGTTCACCGATCCTCGACGGCCGGCTGTCCTCGGGCTCGTGGCCCGCGCCGCACGTGCAGGCGCGGAAGTGGGGACGTCGCTTGCGATACGACTGAATCCGACGGAGTGGTCTGTCGTGGCGTGCTGTACTGATCCCAGCCGAGTGATCCCACGCCCTGCACTGCCTCGAAGGGAGTAGTTCGTGTGAATTATTGGGTGAGCGTCATTTTCAGGGCGATCCCGCTCGCCATGATGGCGGTGTGCGTCGGCTACGGCATCGATATCTGGACCACCACGGCCGACGCGTCGCATGCGGTGGCCGGCCCGATCGTCACCTTCCTTGCTTCGATCTGCCTGTGCCTGTACTGCACTGCGGCAACCATTATCCGCCAGCTGATCGGCCGGTTCACACCAGCAGACCGGGTTCTCTTTCCGGTACTCGGTTACGGGGTGGCGGTCGGAACCGCGGCGTTCGGCTTCTCACTCTTCCTCGGAGCATCGAGTGCGGGGGAGAGCCCGGACTATGTGGCGGGTCACGTGGTGTTCGGACTCGGACTGATCAGTGGGTGTGTCGCGACCGTTGCGACCGCGTCGACGAAGTTCTCGCTCATCCCGCAGAATTCACGGCTGCCGAAGCCGGAGGGGGACAGAGAGCCTCCGAATTCGGCCTTCTCCAAGACCACTGCGCTGGTGCTGTGCCTGATTCCCGTGTTCCTTGCAATCGTGGCCTGGGCCTTCGCGATCACCAACCTGGTACTCGGCACGACGCCGGCGCGTTTCACCGTGGGGCACGTCATGGCAGGACTGGCCCTGATCTGTACGGCGTTGATCGGGCTGGTCGTGAGCATCGTGCGGCAGATCCAGGACACCTACCGCCCTCGGGCCCGGGTCATGTGGCCCTGGCTCGTGATCGCGGCGGGGACGATCGCTTTCATCTGGGGCATCGTTCTGCTCGCGTGGAACGGGCCGGACTACTACCGGACGCCGGGTTTCGTGATGGTGGGGCTAGGGCTCGTCTGCTTCAGCATTCTCAGCAAGGTCGGCCTGCTCGCCCTCGTCTGGCGCCGAACGTTCGACCTCGCCAACAGGGTGCCGCTGGTGCCGGTCGTGACGGCGCTGACGTGTCTCTTCCTGGCCGCATTCGTCTTTCAGGCAGCCGTCGACGACGAGAGTGTGTTCGTCGCCGCCCGGGTGCTGGTGGGACTCGGAGCGGTCTGCTTCTCGCTCTATTCCATCGTCAGCATCTTGGAGAGTGGCACCTCATCCGGGGATTGATTCGCACTGCGTCGCCACCTTCGACGACCTCGGGTGGGGCGGACCGGGCGGCAGGGAGCGCTGAGCCTTAACATTGCGTTTCGTGAACGTACAAGAGGGCGGGACCGAGCGAGAGAACGGGACCGAGCGAGAGAGCGGGTCCGAGCGAGTGGACGGGTCCGAGCGAGACCGCGAGAGCGGCACCGAGCGCCGACGCTTCGGCGGTCTGGGTTGGTCGCTGCACGGCGACGGACGCCATATCGACAAGGGTGCGGTCGTCGCACCGCACGAGCGGCTGTCGTGGCCGCGAACCATCGGCATCGGGATGCAGCACGTGATCGCGATGTTCGGAGCGACGCTGCTCGTCCCCACCATCACCGGCTTCCCGGTCACCACGACGCTGCTCTTCTCCGGTATCGGCACCGCGTTGTTCCTGATACTCACCCGTGGGAGGGTGCCCAGCTACCTCGGTTCGTCGTTCGCGTTCATCGCGCCGCTCACCGCATCCGCCGGTTCGGGTCCCGCCGCTCAACTCGGCGGCATCCTGGTCGCCGGCGTCGTGCTCGCATTGATCGGCCTTCTCGTCAAAGCGCTCGGCGCCCATGTCATCGATGCCGTCATGCCGCCGGTGGTCACCGGCGCGGTGGTGGCACTCATCGGCCTCAATCTCGCCCCCACAGCGGCAGGTTCGTTCGAAGCGCAGCCGCTGGTCGCCTTCGTGACACTGGTCGTGATCCTCCTCGTCACCGTGGTAGGACCGGGCATGCTCGGGCGACTGGGCATCCTCGTCGGCGTCGTCGTCGGGTGGATCTTCGCCGCGTTGACCGGATCGCTCGCATCCGAGCGCGTCGACGCCATGCGCGAGGCTGCGTGGTTCGGGCTGCCCGAGTTGCGGGGGCCGACGTTCGAACTCTCCGTGATCCTGCTGACGCTTCCCGTGGTCATCGTCCTGGTCGCCGAGAACGTCGGGCACGTCAAGGCGGTAGCCGCCATGACGGGTAAGAACCTCGACGACGTGGCGGGCAATGCGCTGCTGGCCGACGGACTCGCCACCACCCTCGCCGGCGCCGGCGGCGGATCCGGAACCACGACGTATGCCGAGAACATCGGTGTCATGGCTGCCACTCGTGTCTACTCGACCGCGGCCTACTGGGTCGCGGCGGTGACCGCCGTGGTCCTGGCTTTCTCGCCGAAGTTCGGCGCACTCGTCTTCACCGTGCCAGACGGCGTGCTCGGCGGCGCAACACTCGTCCTGTACGGCCTGATCGGCCTTCTGGGCGTGCGGATCTGGATGGACGCCAAGGTCGACTTCACCGACCCGGTGAATCTCACCGTCGTCGCGGCGGCGCTGGTCGCGGGCATCGGTGACCTCACTCTGTCCGTCGGTTCGGTGGAGCTCGGGGGCATCGCCTGGGGCTCGATCGGCATCCTCATCGCGTACCCGATCCTTCGGCGATTGAGTGACCTTCGTCGCTGAGGGTGCGTGCGCGGTCACAAAACTCGCTCGCTCCTGTCAGCGTCACCACACATTTCCGTGCATACGGTTGGGGGTGTCGAAAGCCGTCACACACAGGAGCGCAGATGCAACGCACCCTTTTCGAGCCCGAGCACGAACTCTTCCGGGAGTCGTACCGGAAGTTCCTCGAACAGGAGGTGGCCCCCTTCCACGAGCAGTGGGAGAAGGACAAGATCGTCGACCGTGAGGTGTGGAAGAAGGCCGGCGAGCAGGGCTTCCTCGGCATGGCCGTGCCGGAGGAATTCGGCGGCGGCGGGGTGGACGACTTCCGCTACAACACCGTCCTCACCGAGGAGACCACGCGAGGCGGCTTCAGCGGCGTCGGCTTCATGCTGCACAACGACGTGGTGGCGCCGTACCTCCTCGCGCTCACCAACGAAGAGCAGAAGAAGCGCTGGCTGCCGGGCTTCTGTTCCGGCGAGATCATCACCGCGATCGCGATGACCGAGCCGGGCACCGGCAGTGACCTGCAAGGCATCAAGACCCGCGCGGTACGCGACGGCGACGACTGGGTGCTCAACGGCTCGAAGACCTTCATCACGAACGGCATCAACGCCGACCTGGTGATCGTCGTGGCCTGCACCGACCCCGACAAGGGCGCGCAGGGGTTCTCGCTGCTCGTCGTCGAGCGAGGTATGCCCGGCTTCGAGCGGGGACGCAACCTCGACAAGATCGGCCTCGATGCCCAGGACACCGCGGAACTGCACTTCACCGACGTGCGGGTGCCGGCGGCCAACCTCCTCGGCGAAGAGGGACTGGGCTTCATCTACCTGATGCAGAACCTTCCCCAGGAACGTCTGTCGATCGCAGTCGTCGCTGCTGCGGCGATGGAGAAGGTCCTCGAGGACACGATCCAGTACTGCCGCGACCGCAAGGCCTTCGGCAAGCCGATCGGCAAGTTCCAGAACACCCGCTTCGAACTCGCCGAACTGGCGACGGAAACGAAGCTCGCGCGTGTCTTCGTCG
The DNA here is from genome assembly GCF_049311045.1 of Rhodococcus sp. 7Tela_A2. Lineage (NCBI taxonomy): Bacteria > Bacillati > Actinomycetota > Actinomycetes > Mycobacteriales > Nocardiaceae > Rhodococcus > Rhodococcus sp. 7Tela_A2. The sequence continues at coordinate 9,262 of NZ_JAXION010000142.1, forward strand.
ACAAGTGCATCGAGGAACTCAATGCCGGCACGCTCACCGTGCAGGAAGCCGCGATGGCGAAGTACTGGACCACCGACAAGCAGGTCGAGCTCATCGACCGCTGCCTGCAGTTGCACGGTGGATACGGCTACATGCGTGAGTACCCCGTGGCACGCGCCTACCTCGACGCGCGCGTGCAGAAGATCTATGGCGGAACGAACGAGATCATGAAGGAAGTCATCGGGCGCGGACTCGAGATCTGACCTTCGTACCGGCTCGGCCGGTGACCGGATCGGACGCGGGCCGGGGGGCCCCCCCAGATTGCGGCGGCCCCCCCCCGCC
>NZ_JAXION010000143.1:0-9573 GCF_049311045.1 Rhodococcus sp. 7Tela_A2
GGTCTACGAAGTCACCCGGGTGGCGTCCCCGAACGTCATCTTCAGATCCGGAATGGACGAGGTGACGAGCGCGCGACGAGGCAGGCCGAGCGACCGCAGTTCGTCCGCGATGGGATGCGATCCGAGTTCGAGTGTGGCCCCTCCCGGCCGGGTGCGCACCCCACTGGGATTCATCGACCAGGTGGTGCGTCGCGTCGTCCCGTCGAGGTGGGAGTAGGCGGCGAGAGAGGCGGCGATCCCCTTGCCGGGAAGCCCGATCCCGGGCGCGACGGTCAGCTTCGCGATGAGCGCTCCGTCGGCGCTCACCGAACCTCGCTTGATGTTGCCCCGGTGATCGGCGTCGAAGTCGGCCAAGGTCTTCGGGAAACCCCATATGCCGCGACCGGCCGCGAGCGTGAACTCTCCGTCCACGGGCAGGCGATGGATCAGCGCGCCGGCACCGCCGGTCACCAACTGCCGTACGTCCTGCGCCACGCCCCCACCCGCTCGCTCGTGATCGCGGACGAGAAAGCAGACTCCGAACTCGTTGTACGGCCCGAGATCACCGTCGACGTAGTCGACGAACACGAGCGTGCACAGTCCTCGACCCGGCCGGTACCGGAGGATATCGAGGCCCGTGGGGGCGATCAGGGCTTGCGCACGTGCCGCAGGAACCGAGAACACGCCCATGAATGCGGTCGCGGTCCGGACCTGTACCGGCATCTCGACCGGAGTTCCCAGGATCGAATGGGTGGTCGTCTCGCTCATCGCTGCCTCTCCGACGTGGAACGCGTGCAGCAATGAGAACACGTTCTACTCCGTGAAGGGAAGGGATCAGGCAGGAGCACCCATGTTCATCTCGTCCGGATGCATCCCGACCCGGACACCGTCGTCGAGCGTCGCGATCTCGCTCAGATCGAGGTCGTCGAGTTCGAAATCGAACACGTCGATGTTCTGGGCGATGCGATCGTTGTGGACCGACTTCGGGATGACGATGAGCCCGTTCTGCAGGTGCCAGCGGATGAGCACCTGCGCCGGCGACACGCTGTGCCGGTCCGCGATCCGCGTGATGATCGGGTCGGTGAGAAGGGTGTTCGGCTTCGAGAGCGGGCCCCAGCCGGCGTTGCTGGTGCCGCCGAGAGGGCTCCACGATTCGACGGCGATGTCGTGCTCGGATGCGAAGGTGCGGATTTCGTGCTGGGGGAGATGCGGGTGGAGTTCCACCTGATCGACCGCCGGAAGCATGCCGCCGCGCTCAACGAGCAACTGGAGATGATGCGGCTCGAAGTTGCACACACCGATGGCTTTCGCCTTACCGGATTCGGCGATCTTCTCGAGCGCCTCCCAGGTGCGCAGCAGCCGGTCGTTGTCCTGCAACGGCCAGTGGATGAGGTACAGATCCACGTAGTCGGTGCCCAGACGGGTGAGGCTCTCGTCGAACGCTGCCAGCGCCCGGTCGTAGCCCTGGTCGGAATTCCAGAGCTTCGTCGTGAGGAAGATGTCCTCACGCGGGACGGACGACGAGGCGAGACCCCGACCGACGCCTTCTTCGTTGCCGTATGCGGCTGCCGTGTCGATGTGCCGGTATCCGGCCTCGTCGAGCGCGAATCGGACTGCGCTCTCGGTTTCCTCGTTGTCGGCCTGCCACACTCCCAGGCCGAGCTGCGGGATCGTGGTTCCGGAATTCAGCGTGATGTCGGGAGTCGTCATCCCTCAAGGCTAACCACTGCGGCTCCGGCTCAATCATCCGTGCGGGACGGGTGCGCCACCCCGAGCCCTGGGGCAGGGCTACGAGGTGGCGCGGTCCCGGCATGGAGAACCGGCATGGACGAAAGACGAATTCCCGGTCAGCCCGCGATCGCCTGCAGGTACGCGCGTGGCGGACCGAACAACTGGGCGGTGCCGTGGGCACGCTTGAAGTACAGCTGCGCGTCGTGCTCCCACGTGATGGCGATACCGCCGTGCAACTGGATCGTTTCCGACGCGACCTGCTCGAAGGCCTCCGAACAGTAGACCTTGGCGGCGTACGCGTCCTGCGGATCCTGTGACAGTGCAGCGGCGTACGACATCGACCGCGCGGTCTCGACCAGCGCGTACATGTCGGCCATGCGGTGCTTGAGCGCCTGGAACGACCCGATCACCCGGCCGAACTGCTTGCGGTTCTTGGCATACTCGACCGTGAGATCGAGCGCTGCCTGCGCGGCCCCGACCTGCTCGGCCGACACCGCGATCACCGCGACCGACCGCAATCGCTCGACGAGGTCGGAAGGGCACGGCACACGGGTACCGGTGACCCCGGAGAACGAGACCTCCGCCAGACTGCGGGTGGGATCCATCGTGGGTACCCGGCGCCGCGTCACCCCCTCCGCGGCGGGGTCGACCTCGAACAACGCGGTCGTGTCGCCGTCGGTGGCCAGCACGAGCAGTGCCGATGCGACGTCTCCACCGAGCACGTAGTGAGCGGTGCCGGTCAGGACGTCGCCGTCGGCGACGACACCGGGGGTGTCCCAGCCGGACTTCGACGCCCAGCACACGGCCACGATCTCGCCGGCGGCGATTCCCGGCAGCAGCCGCCCTGCGGCGTCGGCGTCACCGGACAGCAGCAGCGCCTGCGCGGCGAGAACCGCGGAGCCGAGGAACGGCGTGGGTGCGAGCGTGCGGCCGAGTTCTTCGAGGACCACGTGGGTTTCGGCGAGAGACGCGCCGACACCGTCGTATTCTTCCGGGATCGCAAGCGCGGCCACGCCCACCTGCTCGACGAGCCGTGTCCACAGGTCGGCGTCGTACCCGTCGGGCGAGGCGATCGCTTTGCGCACCGCGGCGGAGTCGGAGTGCTTGGCGAGCAGCATCCGCACCGACTCGCGCAGTGCAGCGCGGTCTTCGGATTCGAACGTCACGACGCCACCTCGGCCTTCTCCAGCGCGTCGACGATCCGCGCCCGGTGTGCGTCCGGCGTGCCCCAGGCGGTGACGAGGGCACGGACCTTGGTGATCCACAACGACAGGTCGTATTCCTGGGTGTAGCCGATCGCGCCGTGCACTTGCAGTGCGGTGCGAGCGGCCCGGTACGCGGCGTCCCCGCAGGCCACCTTGGCGGCCGAGACGTCGCGCGACGCGGTCGGAAGCCCGTCGCGCATCGCGAGTGCGGCGCCGTGCAGGAGAGGCCGGGCCATCTCCAGACCCACGGCCACCTCGGCGAGGTGGTGCTTGATCGCCTGGAAGGAGCCGATCGCCCGTCCGAACTGCTTGCGCTGCTGCGCGTATTCGACGGTCGTCTCGAGCAACGTCCGGCCGAGACCCTGCAACTGAGCGGCCGACGCGAGTACGCCGATGTCGAACGCCGCGGCCGTATCGGTCGTGCCGAGCGTCTCGGACGGCGAGACTTCGGACAGGCGGCGTGACCGATCGACCGACTCGCGCGCAGGTCCGGCAGTGCCCACCGACACGGTTCCGTCGGCGACGTGCAGCACCAGGGCCGCGACGTCGGTGTCCACCGCATAGGGGACATGCGGTGCGAAAGCGACGGTGGCGAGCGACCCGCCGGCGAGCGCGGCGAGTTTCTCGGGTGCCACGGCGGAGAGCAACGCCGGCGCCACCGCGACGGTCTCGACGACCGGTCCGGGAACGGCGTGGCGGCCCAGTTGCTCGAGGGCAACGACGAGGTCGACCGCGTCGGCACCGAGACCGTCGTGCTCCTCGGGGACGAGCAACCCGTTGACGCCGGTGTCGGCGAGCCGCTGCCACACTGCGAGACCGGCGGTGGTGTCGCCGGTGTTCCAGGCCCGGATCACCGCGGGCATATCCGACTTGGTGAGCAGGGCGTCGATGCTGGACGCGAAGTCTTCGTGCGACTCGTCGAGTGCGAATCTCATCGGTCACCCCTCGGAAGGCCGAGCAGCCGCTCGGCGATGACGTTCTTCTGGATTTCGTTGGTGCCGGCGTAGATCGGGCCCGACAGCGAGAACAGGTAACCGTCGGTCCAGCCGTCGACGAGTTCGGCGTCCGGTCCCTGCAGGCCGAGAGCGGTCTCGTGGGTCGCGATGTCCCACTCGGACCAGAACACCTTGTTGATCGACGATTCCGCGCCCAGCTGGCCACCACTCTGCAGGCGGGTGACCGTTGCCCACGTGGACAATTCGTAGGCACGTGCGCCGATCCACGCGTCGGCCACGCGGTTGCGCGTCGCCGTGTCGCCGTGCAGGTCGGAGTCGCGGTAGCTGCGCAGCAGGCGATCGGTGGCCGCGAGGAACCGGCCGGGGGAGCGCAGCGACAGCCCGCGCTCGTTGGACGCGGTGCTCATCGCAACCCGCCAGCCCTCGTTGACCGCGCCGATCACTCCGGACTCGCCGGGGTTCGCGGGGTCGTCGGGCACGAAGACGTTCTCGAGGAAGATCTCCGCGAACCCCGGCTCACCGTCGAGCTGGGGAATGGGCCTGACGGTGACGCCCTCGGCTCGCAGATCGAACATGTAGTACGTGATGCCCTTGTGTCGCTGCGCATCCGGGTCGGACCGGAAGAGACCGAAACCCATGTCCGCGTACGAGGCACGCGAGCTCCAGGTCTTCTGGCCGTTGAGCAGCCAGCCGCCGTCGACCCGGGTCGCGGTGGAGCGCAACGACGCGAGGTCGCTGCCCGACTCGGGTTCGGACCAGGCCTGGGCCCAGATGTCGTCGGCGCGTGCCATGCGCGGCATGATCCGTGCGAGCTGGTCGGGGTGCGCGTGTTCGAAGAGCGTGGGGGCGAGCAGGAAGATGCCGTTCTGGCTCACGCGCCCGGGCGCACCGGCACGGTAGTACTCCTCTTCGAACACGACCCACTGCTGCAGATTCGCGTCGCGGCCACCGAGTTCGGCCGGCCAGGACACCACCGACATCCGCGCATCGGCGAGTTGCTGCTCCCACCGGCGGTGTTCTTCGAAACCTTCCGCGGTGTCCATGGACTTCAGCGGAGTCTGCGGCACGTTCTCTTTCAGGAACGCGCGCACCTCGTCGCGGAACGCGAGGGTGTCGTCGTCGAGTTCGAGGTCCACTACTTCCCTTCCTGGGTGGGCCGCGCGCTCGCGGCCATCGACTTGGCGTTCATGCCACCGAGCGAGTCGGCGCCCACTTCGGCGTTGTGCGCGTGCGCGAAGTGGTGCAGGCCGAAGACGGAATCCATGCCGTTGCGCATACCCATCTGGTCTTCGCACTGGTTCACGGCGCGCTTGGTCAGCGCCAGGCCGAAGCGCGGCATCTCGGCGATACGCGAGGCGAGAGAGAGGGTTTCGGATTCGAGTTCTTCACGCGGAACGACCCGGCTGACCATGCCCACCTCGTACGCGCGCTGCGCGCTGAAGCGATCACCGGTGTAGAGGATCTCCTTCGCGAACCGCGTTCCCAGAATCCACGGATGCGCGAAGTACTCGACGCCCGGGATACCCATGCGCACCACGGGATCGGAGAAGAACGCGTCCTCCGAGGCGACGATCAGATCGCACACCCACGCGAGCATGAGGCCGCCGGCGATGCACGCTCCCTGCACCGACGCGATGGTCGGCTTCGGGATCTCACGCCAACGGCGGCACATCCCGAGATACACCTCCATCTCGCGGGCGTAACGCTGGTCGCCGCCGGCCTTGTCCACGTGGTCCCACCACATGACGGCCTTGTTGTCGTAGTGCACGTGGTGGTCGCGGCCCGGGGTGCCGAGATCGTGGCCGGCGGAGAAGTGCTTACCGTTGCCGGCCAGCACGATCACCTTCACCTCGTCGTCTTCGACAGCCCGCTCGAATGCGGCGTCCAAGGCGTAGGTCATGACCGAGTTCTGCGCGTTGCGGTAGTCGGGACGGTTGAGAGTGACGATCGCGACGCCGTCGCGCACCTCGTAGGTGACGACGTCGGGTTCGAACGGGACGGTCATGACTTCTCCTCACGCAGAACGTTTTTCAGTACCTTGCCGGACGGGTTTCGGGGCAGTGCGTCCACGAACCGGACCGACCGCGGAACCTTGAAGTTGGCGAGTTTCTCTTTGGCATACGCGATGATGTCGTCCTCTGTGGGCTGCTGCCCGTCCAGTGGGACGACGAACGCCCGCCCCCCCTCGCCCATGCGCGGGTCCCGCACCCCGATGACCGCCACCTCGTGTACCCCGGGAACACGGAGCAACGCGGCTTCGACTTCGGCCGGGTACACGTTGAACCCGCCGCTGATGTACATGTCCTTGAGCCGGTCGGTGATGTCGAGGTAACCGCGCTCGTCGAGCACGCCGACATCGCCCGTGTGCAGCCAGCCGTCCGGGTCGATGGTGGCGGCGGTCGCCTCGGGATCGTCGAGGTATCCGAGCATCACGTTGGGTCCGCGGAGCAGGATCTCGTCCTTCTCACCGATGCGTACCTCGAAGCCGGCGGTGGCGCGGCCCGAGGAGGTGGACACGGTCACCGGATCGTCGTCGACCCGGCACATCGTGGCGACCACGGCTTCGGTCTGCCCGTACGCGGTGAGTACCGCGTCGAAGCTCAGTTCCCGCTGCATCCGCTCGACCAGGGAGACGGGCACCGGCGCGGCTCCCGTGATGGCGATGCGGAGCGTCGACATGTCGTACTCGTCGCGCCGGGGGTGATCGAGAATCGACTGGTAGATCGTGGGTGCTCCGGGAAGCACGCTGATGTTCTCCCGTGACACGATCTCCATGACCTTCTCGGTGTCGAACACCGCCATGGGGATCACCGTCGCACCCTCGAGCAGTGCCGCCATGAAGCCGGCCTTGTAGCCGAAGCTGTGGAAGAACGGGTTGATGATCAGATAGTTGTCGTCGGGAGACAGTTCGGCGCAGTCACCCCAGGCGTCGGCGACACCGATGGTCTGGCGATGCGCGCTCAGTACGCCTTTACTGCGGCCGGTGGTGCCGGAAGTGAAAAGGATGTCGGCCACATCGTCGGGTTGCACGGCGTTCGCGCGAGCGTCGGCCTCGGTGCGCAGATCCTCGGTCGCGGTTGCCAGGAAGTCGTCCCACTCGAATACGTCGTCGCGGGGAGCGTCGTTCCCGCCCAGCGGGACCCGCACGACGGTCGGAAGGACGAGTTCGGGTGCAGCGTTGCGCAACTGGGTGAAACGGTCGCTGCCGAGGAATTCCCCGGCCACGACGAGGGCTGCGGCGTGCACTCGCTCGACGATGTCGGCGGCTTCGCTGCCTGTGTAGCGGGTGTTGACGGGGACGACGACTCCGCCCGCCCAGTGCACGCCCAAAGCGGCGATCTCCCAGTGGAAAGTGTTGGGGGACCAGATAGCGGCGCGGTCACCGGGCCGGAATCCGCGGGCCACGAGTGCGGCAGCGAAGTCCCGTACACGGTCGTGCAATTCAGAGAAGGTCAGACGGGTATCGCCGTCGACGACGGCGAGTCCGTTCGCGTGGTCGCCGACGGCACGGATGAGGGCGGCCGGCGTGGTTCCGGGTGTTGTGTTCACGTAGCTCCCTACCTAGCAATTGCTTGGTAGGTTATCGTACAGACGTGCACGAGAGCGAGAGCCTGGACAATGCGGAGTTCGCGGCCACCGTACGACAGTGGCTCGAAGAGAATCTGACCGGCGAGTTCGCCGGGCTCAGAGGCAAAGGCGGACCCGGTAGCGAACACGAATTCTTCGAACAACGACTCGCGTGGGATCGCCACCTCGCGGAGTCGGGCTGGACCTGCATCGGCTGGCCCACCGAATACGGCGGGCGGGGCGCGACGATGGAACAGCGCGTCATCTTCCACGAGGAATACGCGAAAGCCGACGCCCCCGCGCGCGTCAATCACCTCGGCGAGGAACTGCTCGGTCCCACCCTCATCGCATTCGGAACCGAGGAACAGAAGCAGCGCTTCCTTCCCGGAATCCGCAACGTCACCGAGTTGTGGGCGCAGGGTTATTCCGAACCCGGCGCCGGGTCCGATCTGGCGAACGTCTCCACCACCGCCCGTCTCGACGGCGACAAGTGGGTCATCAACGGCCAGAAGGTGTGGACTTCCCTCGCGCACGTCGCGCAGTGGGCTTTCGTCGTCGCCCGCACCGAACCGGGATCGTCCCGCCACCACGGCCTGAGCTTCCTGCTCGTGCCGCTCGACCAGCCCGGCGTGACGGTGCGTCCCATTCAGCAACTCACCGGCACGTCCGAATTCAACGAAGTGTTCTTCGACGACGCCGTGACCGACGCAGACCTCGTGGTGGGCACACCCGGCGACGGCTGGAAGGTCGCCATGGGCCTGCTGACCTTCGAGCGTGGTGTCTCGACCCTCGGCCAGCAGATCGGGTTCGCGCGCGAACTCCGGACCATCACCGATGTCGCCGCGGCGAACGGCGCGCTCGACGATCCTGCCGTCCGCGAGAAGATCGCCCGTGCCCGCATCGGACTACGGGTGATGCGGGCGCACGCGGTGCGTACCCTGGACGACGCAGATCCGGGACAGGCATCCGTCGCGAAGCTGTTCTGGGCCAACTGGCACCGCGACCTGGGCGCACTGGCGATGGACGTGGAAGGTGCGGCCTCGCTGGTGGGTCCCGACCACGACCACGCCGGCACGCCGTCCGTCCTCACGGACCCCGAACACCTCGAACTCGCGGAGTGGCAGCGACTGTTCCTGTTCACCCGCGCCGACACCATCTACGGCGGATCCAACGAGATCCAGCGCAACATCATCGCCGAGCGCGTGCTCGGCCTTCCCCGGGAGGCACGTCCGTGACCACTTCGCCCAGCGCCATTTCACCCCTGGCCACCGCGCCCGTCGAAACACCGGGCCACGGTCTGCTGACGGGGAAGAAGGTCGTCGTCACCGCCGCCGCGGGTACCGGAATCGGATTCTCCTCGGCGCGGCGCGCTCTGCTCGAGGGCGCCGACGTGCTGGTCTCCGACTTCCACGAGCGTCGTCTCGGTGAGGCCGCCGACAAGCTCGCGGCGGAGTTTCCCGAGCAGCAGGTCGCGTCGATCGTGTGCGACGTCTCGTCCACCGAACAGGTCGATGCCCTGATCTCCGGTGCCGCCGAACAACTCGGCGGCATCGACGTGCTCATCAACAACGCGGGTCTCGGCGGGGAAACCCCGATCGTGGACATGACCGACGACCAGTGGGACCGCGTCCTCGATATCACCCTCACCAGCACCTTCCGCGCGACCCGCGCTGCGCTGCGCTACTTCCGCTCGGTCGATCACGGCGGCGTGCTCGTCAACAACGCGTCGGTGCTCGGCTGGCGTGCCCAGCACTCGCAGGCGCATTACGCCGCGGCGAAGGCCGGCGTCATGGCGCTCACCCGATGCTCGGCGATCGAGGCCGCGGAGTACGGAGTGCGGATCAACGCGGTCGCACCGTCCATCGCACGGCACGCCTTCCTCGCGAAGGTGACCAGCGAGGAACTGCTCGACCAGCTTGCCGCGGGCGAAGCCTTCGGCCGGGCCGCGGAGGTGTGGGAAGTCGCAGCCACGATCGCGATGCTCGCGAGCGACTACACCACATACCTGACCGGCGAGGTCGTCTCCGTCTCCTCGCAGCGCGCCTGATGCGCCCGTGGGGCGGGCCCCCCCCCCCCCCCCCCCCGCCCGCCCGGGCGACCGAGGGTCCCAGACACCCCCCCCCCCCCCCCCCCCC
>NZ_JAXION010000144.1:0-9541 GCF_049311045.1 Rhodococcus sp. 7Tela_A2
GGGGGTGCCGGAGGGGTTGGTGGCGCACAAGGTGATGCCGGGTGATCGGCCGTCGACGACGGTGTTGGCGCCGGTGTTGTCGCCGTCGTCGTTGGGGCAGTTGATTGCGTTGTATGAGCATCAGGTGTTTGTGGAGGGTGTGGTGTGGGGGATCGATTCGTTCGATCAGTGGGGTGTGGAGTTGGGGAAGGAGCAGGCGTCGGTGTTGGCGCCGGTGTTGGGGGGTGTGGGTGAGCCGGAGTCGGGTGATGCGTCTACGGACAACCTGATCCGCATATACCGTCGTATGGCGAAGGAGGTGTGACCGTGCCCGCGCTGAAGTTGCTCAAGTTGCCGCCGCCCGTCGCGGAGTCGTGGGATTGGCAGATGCATGCCGAGTGCCGCGACGTGGACGGCTCGCTGTTCTTCCACCCCGACAACGAGCGCGGTGCCGCGCGGGAGAACCGCCTCGTCGCTGCGAAGACGGTGTGCGGGCAATGTGCGGTGCGGGAAGAATGCCTGGAATACGCTCTGGAATCCGGCGAACGCCACGGTATCTGGGGTGGGCTTTCGGAAGACGAACGCACCCGGGTGCGACGCGGGCACAGGCGCACCCCCCGCTCCTAGCGCGAGCGTGTGCCTCCGGCTCGCCGGGACGGCGGTGGCTCGTCACACCTCCGATCCGCCGAAAACGGAGAATCTTCCGGTGGCACCGGGTATATCTCGTGCAATGCCGACCGAAACACCAGTGTGGCTGGTGCTCGACCTCGTCGGGACATTTGCGTTCGCACTCAACGGTGCGTTGACGGCCGTGCGGGCCGAGAAACTCGACATCGTCGGGATCGTCACGCTCGGCATGTTCACCGGTCTGGGCGGCGGGACGGTCCGCGACGTGCTTCTCGGGGCCCTGCCCCCGGCAACTTTCCTCGACTGGCGATATCTCGCCCTCGCTGCTTCCGGCGGTCTCGTCGCCTTCGCCCTCGGCCACAGACTCGATCGGCTCAACGCGACGATCACCGTGTTCGATGCGATCGGATTGAGTGTGTTCGCAGTGCTGGGCGCATACAAGGCCCTGGACTTGGGTTTCGGGGTGACACAGGCCGTTCTCGTCGGTGCCGTGACCGCGGTGGGTGGCGGGACCATCCGTGACGTCATGATCGGTCGTGTGCCTACCGTCCTGCGGAGTGAGCTCTACGCAATTCCTGCCCTCATCGGAGCCGGAATATTCACGGCTGCACACAGTTTCGGGTATCAGGGCACCCTAGTCGCGTTCGGCGCGGCGGCGGTGTGCTTCGTGATCCGTATGATCGGCGTGCGTTTCGACCTTCACGCGCCGTACCCACCCGGCCGGCACGGCGCAGGGTGAGTACGGCGCGGAGTGAGTACGGCGCAGGGTGAGTACGGCGCGGGGTTCGTCAGTCCTTGTCGAGGAACAGGTCCCACTGCGGGTTGTCGCCGCCGCCGTAGCCGGACAGATCGGTCACACCCGATTCGGTGAGTACGTCCGCGTCGATGAAGCAGCGACCCGTGGCGTCCTTCGCAGAGCGCGACAGGATCGCCACCGCGGCGTCGGCCATGATCTCCGGGCTGCGCGAGGACGACAGGAGCGCGTCACCGTCCGGCATGTGCGCGACCGCCGACGTCGCAATGAACGTCTCGGGCCAGAGGCAGTTCGCCGCTATGCCGGCCTCGGCGAACTCGGCTGCGAAACCCAACGTCAGCAAGGACATTCCGTACTTCGACAGGGTGTAGGCGGGGTGCACTCCGAGCCAGTAGGGGTTCATGTTCAGGGGCGGGGAGATGGTGAGCACGTGGGCGTTGGGCGAGTTCCGCAGGTGCGGCAGCGCCGCCTTCGTGAGCAGGAAGGTGCCGCGGCAATTGATTTCCTGCATGAGGTCGTACTTCTTGGCCGAGAGCTGTTCGGTCGGTTCCGTGGCGATCGCGCTCGCGTTGTTGACGCAGAAGTCGATACCGCCGAAACGCTCCACCGCGGCATCGACTGCCTGCTGGACGTCGCTTTCCTTGCGCACATCGCCGACGACGGCGACGGCTTTGCCGCCGGCCGCCTCGATCTCGGCGACAGCGGTGTGGACCGTGCCCTTCAGCCGGGGGTGGGGCTCGGCGGTCTTGGCGAGCAGGACCACGTTCGCACCCTGCCGGGCCGCTGCGGTGGCGATAGCGAGGCCGATCCCGCGGCTGGCGCCGGAGATGACCATGGTGCGGTCGGTGAGTGCGTTCTGGCTCGTCATCGTTCTCCCAGTTCGTATCAGTGAAACCGTTCCGTTCTCAGCGATGATATTGGCATTCTCTTTTTCTGCAAGTAATGTATCCAGCGTGAACGACTTCACCGAAACCTCGTCGGGTATCCCGCTCGAGCCGGTCTACGGGCCGGACGACCGGGGTACCGAGCCGCCTGCGCCGGGCAAATTCCCCTTCACCCGCGGCAACTTCGCCACCGGCTATCGGGGCCGGTTGTGGACGTTCCGCCAGTACTCCGGATTCGGAACCGCCGAGGAGTCCAACCGGCGGTACCGCTACCTCCTCGAGCAGGGCGGCACGGGCCTGTCGGTCGCGCTCGATCTCCCTACTCAGTGCGGTTACGACTCCGACGATCCGGAGGTCGGTGAGGAGGTGGGTCGCGTCGGCGTCGCCGTCGACACCCTCGCCGACGCCGAGATCCTGTTCGAGGACATTCCGCTCGACAAGATCAGCACGAGCTTCACCATCAACGGAACCGCCGCCATCCTGCTGGCCTTCTACGTCGCCGCCGCCGAGCGCAAGGGGGTGCCGCGCGAGAAACTCACCGGCACCATCCAGAACGACATTCTCAAGGAGTACGCGTCCCGCGGCACCTGGATCTGGCCTCCGGAACCGTCGCTGCGGCTCATCGCCGACACCATCGAATTCTGTGCAGCCGAGGTACCGCGCTTCAACGCGATCTCGGTGGCAGGTGCGCACTTCCGTGACGCCGGCGCCAACGCGGTCCAGGAGATGGCGTTCACTCTCGCCGACGGTGTCACCTACTGCGACACCGTTCTCGCGCGCGGGCGGATGACCATCGAGCAGTTCGCTCCGCAGATCTCGTTCTTCTTCTACACCCACGGTGACTTCTTCGAGGAGATCGCCAAGTACCGTGCCGGGCGCCGGCGGTGGGCGACCATCGTCCGCGAGCGTTACGGTGCGACCACCGACAAGGCGTCGATGTTCCGCTTCGGGTGTGTGGCCGGCGGTGCGTCGCTCTACGCGCCGCAGGCCCAGAACAACCTCGTGCGGGTCGCCTACGAATCCATGGCCTCCGTGCTCGGCGGTGTGCAGTCGATGTTCACCGCTGCGTGGGACGAACCGTTTGCCCTCCCCAGTGAGGAATCGGCGACCCTCGCGCTGCGCACGCAGCAGATCCTCGCGTACGAGACCGGCGTGACCCGTGTCGCCGACCCCCTCGGCGGTTCGTACTTCGTCGAGGCACTCACCGATGCCACCGAAGAACGCATCATCGAGATCATGGCCGACCTCGAAGCGCACGGCGGCATGGTCCGCGCGATCGAAGACGGTTACCTGCAGGGTCTGATCGCCGACGAGGCATACAAGACCCACAAGGAGATCGAAGGTGGCGAGCGTCCCGTGGTCGGTGTCAACAAGTTCGTCTCCGACGAGCCCGCGCCGGAGATCTCCACGTACGAACTCGATGCGCTGGGACGCGAGATGCAACTCGAGCGCCTGGCGAAAGTGAAGGCGGAACGCGACCCCGAGGCCGTGCGCACCACCCTCGCCGAATTGTCCCGCGCTGCGGAAGGAACCGAGAATTTGATGCACCGCCTGATCGACTGCGCCAACGCGTATTGCACCGTCGGCGAAATGGTGTCCGCGCTCAAGAACGTCTGGGGCGAGTTCCAGCAGCCGGTGGTGTTCTGATGAGCGCCCGCATCCTCGTCGCCAAGCCCGGTCTCGACGGGCACGATCGCGGCGCCAAGATCGTCGCCCGTGCCCTCCGCGACGCCGGATTCGAAGTGATCTACACCGGCATCCGTCAGAAGGTCGAGGACATCGTCTCGGTCGCGGTGCAGGAAGACGTCGCGGTGGTGGGTCTCAGCATTCTCTCGGGCGCCCACGTCGCACTCACGACCAAGGTCGTCGAACAACTCCGTGCGGCCGACGCCGGCGATATCGCCGTGATCGTCGGCGGCACGATTCCGCAGAGCGACGTGCCCAAGCTTCTCGCCGCGGGCGCAGCAGCCGTGTGTCCCACCAGTACTCCGCTGGATGTCCTGGTCGACGAGGTCCGGAAATTGACGGGCACGGCTGCGCCGCTGTGACGACGCGCGGCACCCACACAATCGAGTTCGGGAAGTTGGAGGAATCGTGCGTATCGGAGTGATGGTCGGCCCGGAGCAGGGTGATACCGCCCGCAAGGTCGACCGCATGCTGAAAGACGTCGAATGGGCCGAAGCCGCAGGATTCGACACGGTGTGGGTTCCGCAGATCCCCACGGATTTCGACGCCCTCACCGCGGTTGCGTTGATGGGCACGAGGACCAGCCGCATCGAGATCGGCACGGCGGTCGTGCCGCTCCAGGCGCAGCACCCGATCGCGCTGGCCCGGCAATCGCTGTCGACGCACGCCGCTCTGAACGGGCGGCTCGCGCTGGGTGTCGGTCCGTCGCACCACTGGATCGTGGAGGACATGCTGGGGCTCTCCTACGACAAGCCTGCCAAGTACACCCGCGACTACCTCGAGGTTCTCAACGCGGCGCAGCGCGGGCCGGGTTCGGTGGACGTGGAGAACGACACGTTCACCGTGCACAACCCGCTCGATATCGCCCCGGTCGCACCGATGCCGATCCTGGTGGCCGCGCTCGGACCGGTCATGCTCCGGATCGCGGGCGAGCACACGGACGGAACGATCCTGTGGATGGCCGACGAGCGCGCGATCGGTGAGCACATCGTGCCGCGAATCACCAAGGCGGCCGCCGAGGCCGGACGCCCGGATCCGCGGATCGTGGCGGGTGTTCCGGTGTGCCTCTGCGCGCCGGACGAGGAGGAGGTCGCTCGCGAGCGAGCCAACCGGATCCTTGCCGAGGCCGAGATCTCGCCCAACTACCAGCGACTCCTCGAGCAGGGTGAGGCCAAGGACATCGGCTCCATGGCGATCGTCGGTGACGAAGAAGCGATCCTCGCCGGGTTCCGTCGTTACCGCGACGCCGGCGTGACGGACCTGTCCATGCGCCTGCTGCCCATCGGCAACACCCGCGACGAACTGGTCGCGTCGAAGTACAAGACCCGTGAAGTCGTTGCCGAGCTGGCGAAGGAACTGAGGTGACGGCGGGTCCACTCGCGGGAATTCGAATTCTCGAGGTCGGCCACATCCTCGCGGGCCCGTACGCCACGATGATGCTCGCCGATCTCGGCGCCGAGGTCACGAAGATCGAGCCGCCGACCGGGGATCTCTCCCGGCAGGTGAGCGACGCGTATTTTGCGAGTCTCAACCGCGGGAAACGCAGTATCTGTCTCGACCTCTCGACCGAGGAGGGCCAGGAGAGGCTCGGTGAGCTGGCGTCCGTCTCCCATGCGTTGCTCGTCAATCTCAAGCCCTCGGCGATCCGGAAGTTCGGACTGACATACGAGTCGTTGCGCACCCGAAACGACAAGATCGTGTGTGTCGCGCTCACCGGGTACGGCCTGCACAACGGCGACGATCCGGCGTTCGACTACGTCATCCAGGCTGTCACGGGCGTCGCCGCGCTGACCGGCGACCCCGACGGGCCGCCCACGCTGCCCGGTTATTCGGCGGCGGACAACTCCACCGGCCTGACCGCCGCCCTGGGTCTGCTCGCACAGATCGTGTCCGGTCGCGGTGGGCAACTGGACGTCTCGTTGCACGACGTGATGCTGTCGCAGCTCAACTACCGTGCCTCGGCGTATCTGAACGAGGGCACCGCGCCGAGGCGCATGCCACACGGTGCCCACTCGTATTATGTTCCGGCTCAGCTGTTCCCGACCGCCGACGGAACTCTCGCGCTGTTCATCACGCACGACGGTTTCTGGCGGACGTTTGCCGCCGAAGCGGGCATCGACGGTTTCGGCACGATGGCCGAACGCGCCGCGCGCCGCGACGAGGTGCTCGAGGTCGTCACGGCTGTGCTGGCCGGCGACAGCGCATCGGGATGGGAACGCCGGTTACGGCCGCTCGGGGTTCCGGCCGCAGCGGTGCGATCGCTGCCGGATGCGCTCGAGGCAACTCCGGACGCGGTGATCACCGCCGGCGATTTCCGCCTCGTGGGCGGTCCGATCCGCATCGAGGGATACGAACCGCGGTACGGCGCACCGCCGCGTCTCGGCGAGCACAACGACGACGTGCCCGCTCCCTCACTCTGATCCTCTGCTCGCAACAGTGATCTGCTCGGGAATCTCCCGAGCAGATCACTGTCCGTCGTGCAGGTTCCGGTGAACCTCTACTCGTACCGCACCCGGATGTCGTTGCTGTCGGGCACTGCCTGGCACGTGAGGACGTAGCCGTCGGCGATCTCGTCGTCGCTGAGTGCGTCGTTCACGCGCATCGTCGCACTGCCGTCGACGATCTTGGCGATGCAGGTCGCGCAGTTCCCTGCCTCGCACGAGAACGGCGGTGCCAGTCCGGCCCGCCGGGCGCTCTCGAGCAGAGTCTCGCCCGGATGTCGCGGGACGGACACCCGCTGGCTTCCGAGACGGATCGAGACCGTGCCCTCGATCGGCGGAGCGGGTGTTGCGGCGGCCACGGGTGCGTCCGCAGCCGGGAGGTCCGCAACCGGGACGTCGGGGCGGATGGGTTCGGCGGCACTTCCGAAGCGTTCGCTGTACACGTTGCCCGGGCCCGTCAGTGCGCCTTCGATCATGTCCATGAAGGGCTCCGGCCCGCACAGGTAACTGTCGGCCGCCGTGTCGGGTCCGACGAAGGCCGCGACGGAGGCGGGATCGAGCAGTCCGCTCTCGTCGTCGTAGTGCCGGACGACCTCGAACCGCCCCGGATACCGGGCGACCAGGTCTGCGGTGACCGTCTCGAAGATGGCGGAGGCACGATCGCGGTCGGCGATGAGCAGGCGGACTCGGCGGTCGGTGGAGGCGAGGGCACTCTTGGCCAGCGACAGAATCGGAGTGATGCCGCTGCCGCCCGCGAATCCGAG
Organism: Rhodococcus sp. 7Tela_A2; assembly: GCF_049311045.1. Classification (NCBI taxonomy): domain Bacteria; kingdom Bacillati; phylum Actinomycetota; class Actinomycetes; order Mycobacteriales; family Nocardiaceae; genus Rhodococcus; species Rhodococcus sp. 7Tela_A2. The sequence continues at coordinate 7,136 of NZ_JAXION010000144.1, forward strand.
CACCTGGCCCTCGGCCGGGCGGAGCAGGAAAGTGCCTGCCGGGCGGGTGATGTCGACTTCATCGCCCTCTGCCACATGATCGTGGAGCCAGTTCGAGACCGCGCCTCCGGGTACCCGCTTGACGGTGGTCATCAGTTCGGTGTCGGTCTCGGGAGCACTCGACATCGAGTACGACCGGTACAGGTCGGTTCCGTCGACCGTCACCTTGAAGGTGCAGAACTGCCCGGACTTGTAGGTGAAGGGCCCGTCGTGCGGAGCGAGCACGTAGGTGCGCGCGTCGTCGGTCTCCTTCACGATCCGGGTCACGGTCGCGCGCTGAAACAATGGTGGTCTCGCCATGGACCGTCTCCTCCTGGTATGAATATTCTACTAAGTGGAGAGTACTATTCTCACACGCGAGAGTGAAACCTCTCGGGACGATTCCCATACGCGAGAGAGCGCCATGACAGAGCCCGCCGTGCTGGCATTCGAAGATCGCGAGTACACACTCGCCGATCTCGACGCATGCGCCGACGGTCTCGCACTGCGTCTCCGCGACCAGGGTGTCGGCACGGGTGACCGGGTCGCACTGATGTCGTCGAACCGTCCCGAATTCCTGATCGCGGTCAAGGCGATCTGGCGCCTCGGCGCCGTCGTCGTCCTCCTGAGCCCGTCCTGGAAGCGGACCGAGGTCGAGCACGCCTTCGCCGTCACCGAGCCGGTGGTGGCGGTAGGGGACGCGGCCGTCCTCGCCGAAGTCGCAGCGGGCCGCGATGCTCCCCTTCCGATGGTGCACCTCGACGATCCCGTCCCGGAGCGGTGGGAAACCGCCCGCGGCGGATCGGGCTTTCCCTCGGGTGCGGATCGGGATGCGGACGCGGTGCTCGTGTTCAGTTCGGGAACCACGGGCCTGCCCAAAGCCGTCCGGCACACACACGCGTCCTTCGGCGCCGCAGTGGTGCACTGGCGCGACGCTCTCGCATTGACGCCGGCAGACCGGATCCAGATCGCCACGCCGCCGTCGCACATCCTCGGCCTCCTCAACATCGCCACGGTGCTCGAAGCCGGTGCCTGGATGCGACTCCACAGGCGGTTCGACCTCGAGACCGTCTTGCGTCACATCGAGCGGGACAAGATCACCGTGGAGATGGCCGTCGCTCCCATCGCCATGGCCATCGCCTCGTATCCCGACCTCGAGTCGCTGGACCTGTCCTCGCTCCGCTACATCATGTGGGGGGCGACCCCGGTCACCGAGAGTGTTGCCGCGACGATCACGCGCCGCACCGGTGTGCCATGGGTCCCGGCCTACGGTGCGAGCGAAGTACCCGTCATCGCGTGCAACCCGGTGAGCGGAGCCCGTCTCGACAGCGTCGGCCGCGCCGCCCCCGGTGTGGAGTTGCGAGTCGTGTCGCTCGGCACGGGCCAACAGGTCGCGCCGGGTGAACGCGGCGAGATCCAGGTGAAATCCCCGTCGCTCATGGCCGGTTATCTTCCGGACGAGGCGACCGTCGACGCCTTCGACGACGGGTGGTACCGAACGGGCGATGTCGGGTCCGTCGACGAAGACGGTTGGGTCCGTATCACCGACCGATCCAAGGAAATGATCAAGGTCAAGGGCTTCCAGGTCGCTCCCGCCGAAGTCGAAGCGGTACTGCACGGCCACCCGGACGTAGCCGACTGCGCGGTGTTCGGAGTCGCCGACGAGGCCGCGGGCGAGGCAGTGGTAGCGGCGGTGTCGGCCACCGCGACCGCGACGATCGACCCCGACGAGGTCATCGCCTATGTGGGCGAACGGCTCGCGTCCTACAAGCGACCCAGCCGCGTGATTCTCGTCCCCGAAATTCCCCGCTTGCCCTCCGGCAAGGTGTTGCGCCGACTACTCGAGGAGCGCCATGGACGTACGTCTGACGAATGAACAACAGCAGCTGAGAGACGCTGCCGCCAGGCTGGCCGACGAGCTGGGACCGGGATCGGTCCAGGACCTCGACGACGCGGCGCGCCGCGCGCGACTGGAGAAGACCGTCGACTCCACCGGCTGGCGCTCGCTGCGCTCCGACGGTGCGTCGGGAGTCGAGGTGGCGATCATCGCCGAGGAATTCGGCCGCGGCCTCGTCGACGTTCCCTTCCTCGGGCCCGTGCTCGCCGACGATCTGCGTCGTCACCTCAGTGAGGACCAGCAGACGTGGGCGATAGCGATCGGTGACGACGCGTTCGACGCGCACGGCCTGAAGCAGGCCCTGGTGGTCCGCGGCACGACCGTGCTGTCCGCCGAGATCGGCGAGGTAGCGCCCGGTGCCGACCTCACCCGTGGGTTCGCCACCCTCACCGAGCCTTACACCCCGGTCGGAGATCTGGACGCCGAGCCCATCGAGCGCGGATACGCGCTCGCGTTGGTGGCGACGTGGGGCGGGCGGGTGGGGCCCGGCC
>NZ_JAXION010000145.1:0-9495 GCF_049311045.1 Rhodococcus sp. 7Tela_A2
GCGACCGGGTGATCGTCGACCACCCCACCTATCCGAATGCGCTCGAAGCGATCCGTCGTCACGGCACCCGTCCGGTGCCGGTCCCGGTGCGCCCGGAAGACGGACCCGCCGGCGGCGGGGCTCTCGACGGACTTGCCCGTGCCGCCCGCCCCCCCCCCCCCCCCCCCCCCGGCCCGTGTCACGGCCGGGAAGAGCTCCGGGTCACGGGAGTGACGGACGCACGTGGCGCGTGCGTCCGTCCCAGTGCACCCGCGTGGTGACCGCAGACCCGTCCTGGAGGCGGCGTACTTCGTAGATGTCGAGTGCCGGCACCCCCGGGACGCAGCCCCACAGGGCATGGCCGGTCATCACGAAGTCGATGTCCTGCCGTACGAGCAGCCCCATGAGCTCGCCGATGGTCGGCTCGTCGATCTTCGCGAACGCATCGTCGAGCAGAACGAGGCGCAGCGCCAGATCGGTATCGGGCAGTCCGGACAGGTAGCCGTCCGCGGCGGCGAACAGCGACACGTACGACACGAACCGGGTCTCGCCCTGGGAAATCTTGGCGCGCGTGGAGATCCTGCGTTCCTGATCGGGTTCGGGACCCAGGATCGTCACCTCGACCGTGTGCCACTGGCGGTAATCCAGCGCCTGCGACAGGTGCGTGGCGTATCCGGCCGACGGATCGGTGGCATGTGACGCTTCCACCCGGCGACGCAGCAGCTCGAGGAGTTCCTCGCTGTCACCCGGTGACCGCTCCCCGGTGAGCAGACGGGTCACCAGAGCCGCGTCCGCATCCTCGCGCACCGGGCGCCACGCGATGCGCACCCCGATCCCGTGGGTGGTGCGGCTGTCGGCCAGGCTGGTGTTCATCGCAGCGACAAGCTGTTCGGCCTGGGTGATCCTGCGGCGCAGTTCGTCGGCGACCCCGCCCAGCACGAAACCGGTGAACACGTCGCGTTCACGCTGGGACAGTGCACGACTCTCGTCCTCGACGCGCTTGGTGAGCTCGGCCAGCACGCCGGTGGGTGTGGTGTCGTCGCCGACGCCGCCGATGTTCACCACATGCGCGGACTCGGTGACGGTGTGCCGGACCTCGAGACGATCGGAGATGTCGCGATCGAACCGCTGCAGCGCGGCGAGCATCCGGTTGTCGCCCGTCCCGGTGCTCGCGGGCAGCACGCTCAGCAGTGCCTGTGCAGCGGTGCGCACGTGGTCGGGGTCGTCGAGGTGCGCGAGCGGCTCCGCCTGAATGTCGGCGGCTGCGGCGATTTCGGGGAGTTGCATCTGTGCCGACAGCCGGCCGGCCGCGGCGGCGAGTTCGTCGCGGTCGCGCCGGAGCCGCTCCCGCACGGCGGCGCACTGCTGAAGGACCTCCGCGACGGCCTTCCCGAGGTGCTCACGATGGGTCACGGTGCGACGGCACTGTTCTTCGGTGCGCGCGCGTTCCGCGTCCGAATCGCGCAGCTCGCGAGCGAGATCGGCGGCATCGACGTCGAGTGCCTCCACCTGTGCGGCCACGACGGCTGCCTTGCCGTGCCACTCGTGCCAGCACGACTCGGCGTTCTCCTCTGCCTCGGCACGCACGTCGGACGCGGACGCGAAACGGTCGGTGGCCGCGGCGAGTCTGTCCCGTGCGGCAAGCACGTCACCGACATCTCGCGACAGATCCAGGCAGGTTCTCTCTGCGACCGCACAGGTCGAGACCACCGCTTCGAGGTCTGCCACGTCCCGCGGCAAGGAAAAATGGGTGCAGGTGGCTCGGTGGGTGTCGAGATCGGTGGACCATTGGGTCCGCAGTGTCGCGGCGTGCTTTCTGAGTTCGGCCGCGGCGGCGGCGCTGACCTGCGCGCGGCCGTCGGCCTCTCGGTACCGGTGCAGCGCTTCCTCCAGGGCTCCGGTCGTGGGAGCCGACGACGCATGAGCATGCACCCGGGCCCGGCTCGTGGCCGGATCGCCGTGCTCGGCGGTCCGGCGCTCGGCGGCGAGGTCGAGTGCCGCGAGGTCCGCGGTGATTTCGTCGAGCCGGATGCGCCGGAGGGCGGTGGCGGCGTCGCGGGCACCCGCGCCGATGTAGCGCGCGGACTCGGCGGTGTGCCGCCCGCGCAGGACCCCGTTGTGCCATCGTCCGTCCCGCGACACCGACGCGACCGCAGCGGCGTCTTCGAACCCGATCGCGGACAGGACGGCCGTGATCGCGGTGAGCGGTACGTCCGTCTCGGGGGCGGGTACGAGCACCGTCGACAACGGTTGCCGCGGCGGTTCGCCGCGAGGCGAGACGAGGACCTGGCCGGTGTGCGCGCGGAGCCTGCCCTCGCCGTCCACGGTCGCGGTGAGGAAACCGGCGGCGAGCAGCGCCGCTTCGATGCCGATGCGGTCGTCTTCACCGAGGGTGTCGGCGAAGTCGACTGCCCGCCACAGCGGTGCACCGTTGCTCGGCGACTGCCACGGCGCTCCCACGGGAGTCCCGTCGTCGGCGTCGAGTGCGTCGCGTTCCTCCGCCAGTGCCCGGCGCCGGGCGTCGTCGGTGCGGTCCTGCGGCGGCGCGACAGCGGTCTCGTCCAGCGCGTCGACGGCTGCCTCGGCCGCGAACGCCGGCAGGGCGCCGAGTTCCGAGAGGATCGGGTCGGCGTCTGCATCCGTGTCGGTGTCGGCGTCGGTGATCGACTCCAGATACGCCGACAAGCGGCGCATCAGCCCGACCGCGTCGAGATCCGGCAGGAGCGCGGACGTCGAGTCCGAGGTGAGCCACTCGCGCCAGCCGTGCCGCAGCGACAGTGCCGCGTCGTCGAGCCGGGCAGCGGCCTCGAACCGCTGAGCGGAGTCGCGTTCGGCTTCCCGGGCGGCGCGCTCGGCGGCTGCCTCCGCTTCGCGTACGCCGCGCCCCCACAGGTCGAGTCGCCGGGCCTCTCCGAGTCGCCGGGACGCCTGCTCGCGGCGACGCCGGGCCGCCGCGGCCGCGTATTCGGCTGCGGCCCTGGCCTCCTCGCATTGTTCGGGGACGAGCGTCGCCCGCGCGATCGTCGGTCGCGGCGCCGACTCGGGGGGTGCGTCGCGGTCGGTGCGCACCGGGTGCAAGGCCGGTACTTCCCGGTCGATGTCCAGGCGGACGTCGGCGGGAAGTGCGCCGGGCGGGACGGTGGCGGCGGTGAGTTCGCGTTTCGCCAGCGCGAGGCGTTCGGTTGTCCGGTCGACCGCCGCGGACAACTCGTCCAGGAGTTCGCCGGCACGGTCTGCTTCGAGGCGCTCGTGGGTGCGCGCTCGCGTCGCCGCGGCGATCGCCTGATCCGCGGCGAGCCCGAGAGCGTCGACCGCGAGCTGACGTTGGGCAAGGTCGTCTGCGGTGCGGAACAGTTCGTGGGTCTCGAGTCCCCGCATCGCGCGCTCGAGTTCGGAGAGCTGATCGCGGCGCTCGCGCAGTCGTGTCTCGGCGGCGGCAGCCTGCGTATCGAGATCGGTGGCGTCGGCTTCCGCTGCTGCCAGTTCGCGCCGGGTGTCGGATACGCGGTCGGCCGCGGCGACCGCAGCGTCGGCGCTCGCGCGCAGCAGGTCGGCGGCGTAGCGCCGATACACCGCGTGGAACTGGCGCACGCGCGTCAGCGATGCCTCGAGCTGAGCCTGCGCTCGACGGCTCTCCCCGAGCAGATCGAGCTGACTTCCCGCTTCCACCAGCATGTTGTCGGCGAGCGGGGGAAGCGCATCGGAAAGGATCTGCGGCAGCCGGCCTTCGTCGATCCGGTTGCCCACATCGGGCGACCGCAATGTGTGGAGCAATTGCAGCAGCCCGGTGTACCGGTCGCGACCACCTTCGCCTCGGAGCCCGAAGACCAGGTCACGGACCGTGTCACGATGCCGGTCGGGTTCGCGGGTGAGCTTGTCCGCGCCGATTCGGGCGGCGAGATCGTCACGCGAGAGCGGAGCACGGAACTCGTCGACGAGCACGAGGTCGTGCCCGATCCGAAGCTCGGTGGTGAAGAAGTGCACCTCGCTGCGGTGCGCCGTGGCGCTGTACCGGATGTGCGCACCGATGGTGAGGTGACCGGTGGGGCGTGCCAACTCGATCCACAGATAACCGATCCGGTTGGTCTGTCCGGCAGCGCCGGTGCGCATCAGTTCGTCGAGGTCGACCTTGGCGGCGCCGGTCGCATCCATGCGTTTGCGGTCGGCGTCGAGAAGAAACGGCAACAGCATCTCGAGGGCACGCGACTTGCCGGATCCGTTGGTGCCCCGCAGGATCATCCGGCCGCCGGGCAACGTGAACTCGGTGTCGAGGTAGTGCCACACGTTGACGATTCCTGCTCGCGACAGTCGCCAGCGATGGGGATGGCGTACCGGAACGCTGTCGTCGTGGAGCAGAGCGTCGGAGGAGTGGGTCATGTGGCAGATCTTTCGGCGGCGGTGGGGCGGTAACGGGCGGCGGGGGCGGCCAGCATCAGTCCGTCCTCGGAGGGTCGGGCGAGGCCCAGTCGCGTCAGCAGCGACGTCACGTCGCGTCGGAGCAGCGGAACATCACGGACGTAGTCACGGCGCCACGTTCGTGCATGCGCCGCCACGAACTCACCCAGCAGGACATCGAGGGCAGCCGTGTCGACGTGCAGGTCCGCACCCGGTTCGGTGTCGTAGCGGTCGGTGAGTTCGGAGACGAGCAGCAGCGCCGCCTGCTCGACCGTTCCCGCTCCGGGAAAGGGCGCGTCGGTGAGTTCACCGTCGGGGTCGTAGGCCAGGGCGCCTTCGGTGCGCACCTCGAGCACCAGTCCGAAGTCCTCGTCGAGCCGCCGGGTGAGCTCGGCCCGGTCGCGGACGAGCACCTCGACGGCGTCTGCGTCCAGGTCACGGCGAGCCACGAACGGGTCTTCCACCAGCCGTCGGTACAACCGGCGCGCCGCCGGTTCCTGCACGGGCGACGCCACGATTGCCGCCGGTCCGGTGGCCTTGTGCAGCGGACCGGACATCAGATGGGGGAGCAGCGTCCTGTCGACCGTGAGCGGAACGTCGCCGGGAAGATCGTCGACGGCAGTGCCCTCGCCGCCGGGTTCGGTGAGGACGCCCCACTCCTGGAGTGTCTGCAACGCCGACACCAGGTGCCGACGCTCCGACAGTGTGTCGCCGAGCGCGATTCCGTGTTCGTCCGCGTCGGCGCGGATCTGGTCGACGAGGTTCGAGACGAGCACGCGGTCGTCCGCGCCGGGGGCGAGCAGGGCAGCGCAGACCAGTGCGAGGTACATGTAGGCGGTGGCCCCGAACTCGTCTCCGTTGCCGCGACGCACGGGCCGGCTCGGGGCCGAACCGTCGAGCGGTGCTTTCGTCAGCCGCGCGAACGAGGTGTCGACGACGAGTGTGTATCCCAGTTGCTCCGCGAACATCGACTTCAGAGCCGTGGCGTGTCGCCGTACCAGTTCGAAGGTGTCGGGGTCCTGCGCCGCGGTGAGGATCGGCTGCTGGAGCAGTACCCGGGCCGCATGCCGGCGGCCGGTGGTGTCCTGGGCCACCGTGCCCGTCGTTGTGGTCACTCCGTACCTGTTCTCTGCGAGTCGGTGTCGGTCTGTGCACGGGTGCCGGTCGGTGCACGGCTGGCGGGCACCGAGGCCCGCAACGAGAGCGCGTGCACGGTGAGGTCACCGTCGGGGCAGTGCACCACCGTGTCGGGCCCCGGCTCGGCGGTGAGGGAGAGCCCGAGGTCGTGGTCGTCGACGCGTGCGGGGCTGTCGAGCGACCGCGAGCGCGCCAGCAGTTCCCCGAGCGCGTCGAGCAGCAGGGTGCGGGCGAGGTCGGAGACATGTGCGCCGTTCAGGTCTCCCGCACCGCACAGTTCCTCGACGGCCGCGGCCCGCTCCTGCGACTCCTGGGTCGCGAGCGCGTCGGCACGTGTGCGATCGGGCGTCGGATCGGGGATGCGCGCCGTGCGTCCGCGGGGGGAACGGTCGCCGCGTTCGCGGAGCGAGACCGGAACATGCACGGGATCGGCGTCCCACCACGACGTGCCCGGCCCGACCCGGGGGTCGGGTTCGTCGGGGCCGAGAAGAAGATGCCGGCTGGGGTAGGCGCCGAAGGTTGCCGCGAACAGGCGGTGCGCCTGCTCGTCGGAGGATTCGGCGAACCATCCGGCGAGCCGCAGCAGGTCGGCGCGGTGGGAGAAGCCCGGTGTGGCCGACGTGAGTCGCCGCGTGTGTACCAGCAGGCGGGTCAACGCGTGGGCTGCCGCGTCCCGCAACCGGCGCGGTCCCGAATCCTCGTCGTACCACCGGGCGAGTTCGTCCCAGTCGCTGCGGGTGCGCCCCGGCGACCGCACGACACCGGCCGGGTCGGGCAGGCCTGTGGCGGGCAACGCGGCGAGCAGCAGGTCCAGCCGGGGTGCCAGATCGCGCAGCCGGGTGGCGACGAGCGGAGCGTACTGCGCGACATCCGAGGTGACGACGTCGAGATACTCGAGCAAGACGAGCTTGAATTCGGTGTAGTCGTCGTCGGACAAGTCCAGCCGCGCGAGGACCCCGCCGAGGTAGGTATAGAAATCGGCGACGCTGTCGGTGAACATCCGGTGGTGTGCGAACACGCCGGTGACGTGGCCTGCGAGCGCGTCGGGATCGGCGACGGAACCCGAGTCTCCGACCAGGGCGTCGATCAGGACGAGCGCGTCGGCGATGCGGCCGAGCGACTCGCGTGCCACCTCGCGCGCGCCGTCACGCGACGACAGCACCGCGGCGGCCTCCCGGTGCACCCGGGCTCCGGGAACGGTGGTGCGATAGCGGGCGCGGGCACGGACGTAGTCGGTGACGGCGCTTCCGCCGGTGTCGCGTCCGGACGCCGCGAGATTCCCCCAGTGGACGAGCCGGCGGCAGCGCGCCTCGACCACGTCGGCGTGCAGCGGGGTGCTCGTGGCGGCGAGGGCCGACGCGATGTCCGCGGCGGACAACTCGGCGAGAAGGAGACCGGAGAAGCAGTCCATCACCGCGGTGTAGTCGTCGGCTTCGTCGGCGACCAGATATCGGAACAGGTCTCGGCCGCCCCCATCACCCATCCGAACCTCCCTGCACGTGCGCCGTCACGGTAGGGACAGGCTAGCGGTGCGGACCGTCCCGGTATCGGTCGCCCGGCGGCGCCTCGAGAAGCGTGACAACGGTCCAGGCCTGCTCGCGCGCCGGTCGTGGACGGATCACAGGGACGGGTCGTACCGATTAGTGTCGCAGCACACCCCGCGCCTATAGTTGCCCTGTGCAACACGAGTGGCAGGCCGGGACGCCGGCCGAGACCGAAGTGGCGCAGGTCTACGACGAGTTCGTGCACCTCGTCCGCTTCCTGACAGCCGGAGAGCGCGCACACGACAGCGCGCTCAGTCTGGCTCAGCACTCCCTGCTCGGATTCATAGCCCGCCATCCGGGCTGCCGTGCCACCGAGATCTCGGAGACCTTCGGCGTCAACCGGTCCACCGTGTCCCGCCAGGTGCGCAACGCCGTCGAGGCGGGGTGGGTCGAGGCCACGGCAGGCCCGGTCAGGACGGGTAACCCCCTGCGCTTGACCGACCGCGGCCGGGCGATCCTCGACGACACCGTGCTGCGCAGGCACGGCGAGATCCGGGCGGGTCTCGCCGGATGGGAAAAGGACGATCTCGACCGGTTCGTGCACCTTTTGCACCGCTTTCGAAGCGGCGTCGAGTGGGGCGCCACCCGGACTCCCGACCAGAACGATGGAGATATCAGTGCGTGAGTACTCGACCCCTGCCCAGTACACCATCGGTGAGGACGAGTCCGTGGTCCACACGGTCTTCGAACATGCGGAGAAGACCCCGCACCGAGTGATGTATTCGCGCCCGGTGGGCGACGAATGGATCGGTGTGACCGCAGGTCAGTTCGGGGAACAGGTCAGCGGCGTCGCCAAGGGCCTGATCGCCGCCGGCGTCCGCCCGGGTGACCGTGTGGCGCTGCTGTCCGCGACCCGGTACGAGTGGTCGCTGTTCGACTACGCGATCTGGGCGGCCGGTGCGGTGTCGGTGCCGATCTACGATTCGTCGTCGACCGAGCAGATCCGCTGGATCCTCGAGGACTCCGAGGCGTGTCTGGCCATCGTCGAGACCCCGCGTCACGAGGCACTGTTCGTCGGCATGCCCGAGACGCTGCGGCGTGTCGTGCAGATCGAGGCGGACGCGGTCAACACGCTGCTTGCCGAAGGTGCCGACGTCGACGATGCGGAACTGAAGGCGCGTCTGGCGGGTATCCGCTCGGCCGACCTCGCCTCGCTCGTCTACACCTCCGGCACCACGGGTCGCCCCAAGGGCTGCATGCTCACGCACGCCAACTTCCTGTCCGAGGTCCGCGCGATCCTCACCTCGTCGGTAGGCGCGGTCGCCAAGCCCGGAAACCGCGGCCTGACCTTCCTGCCGCTCGCCCATGTGCTCGCTCGCGCGGTCTCGCTCGCGTTGTTCGAGTCGGGCGCGGCGCAGGCCCACTGGGCGGACTTCTCGACCGTCTCGGGACAGTTCACCCGGTACTCGCCGAACATCATCCTCGGCGTTCCGCGGGTCTTCGAAAAGGTGCGCGACGGTGCCGCGGCCAAGGCCGCCGCCGGCGGCAAACTCAAGGGTGCCATCTTCGCGTTCGCCGAGCAGACCGCAGTCGAATACAGCGAGTCGCTCGACCACGGCGGCCCGACGTTCACCCTCAAGGCGAAGCACGCGCTGGCCGACAAGCTGGTCTTCTCGAAGCTGCGCGAGGCGATGGGTAACCAGTGCTGGTACGCCATTTCGGGTGGAGGGGCACTGAGCCCCAAGCTCGGCCACTTTTTCCGTGGCGTCGGCGTTCCTATCTACGAGGGTTACGGACTGACCGAGACCACCGCCGCACACAGCGTCAACACCCCGGGCGCCCAGAAGATCGGCACCGTCGGTCAGCCGATGGGCGGCAACAGCGCGCGCATCGCCGCCGACGGGGAGATCGAACTCCGCGGCAACGTCGTGTTCAACGGGTACTGGCGTAACGATGAGGCCACCGCCGAGGTGTTCGACGACGGCTGGTTCCGTTCCGGAGACCTCGGATCGATCGACGACGAGGGATACGTGTCGATCACGGGCCGCAAGAAGGACCTCATCATCACCGCCGGAGGCAAGAACGTCTCGCCCGGGCCGCTCGAGGACCGCATGCGGTCGCACACCATCATTTCGCAGGCGGTCGTGATCGGAGACGGACGGTCGTTCATCACCGCGCTGCTCACCGTCGACCCCGACGTCTTCGAGAACTGGAAGACCGAGAACGGCAAGCCGTCCACCGCGACGATCGCCGATCTCCGCCACGATCCGGCTCTCCGCGACGCTCTGCAGACGATCATCGACGACGCGAACACGATGGTGTCGCATTCGGAGTCGATCAAGAAGTTCGTCGTGCTCGAGCGGGATCTGACCGAGGAATCCGGCGAGCTGACGCCGACGCTGAAGATCAAGCGCAATGTCGTCACCGAGCGGTTCGCCGCCGATATCGAGGCGATGTACCGCAAGTAGTCTCCTGCCGTGCAGCCACCCGATCCTCGGAC
>NZ_JAXION010000146.1:0-9333 GCF_049311045.1 Rhodococcus sp. 7Tela_A2
GTCATGGGGCGCGGCGCTCCGGGGGTTCTGCGACGCGGTGGGTGGCGTCGCGGACGGTACCGACGAACTCCTCGACGAGATCTTCGAGCGCCACGATCCCGATCACGGTGCCGCCGGCATCGACGACGCCGCCGAGATGCGAACTGGTGCGGCGCAGCACCGACAGCGCCTCGTCGAGCGCGACACCCGGGCGGATCGACGGCAGCGGCCGGATGGTGTCGGCGGCGATGACGGCGTCGGGACCGGCGTTCGGATCTCCGACGAGGTCGAGGACATCCTTGATGTGCACGTAACCGTTGATCGTGCCGGTCGGTGCCTGGGCGGGGTAGCGGGAGAACCCGGTCGCGATGACCGCCTGCTCGATCGCACCGAGCGTGGTGGTGCCGCTCGCCGTGACCGGCACGGTCCGCACGGCCGCGAGGGGGATCATGACGTCGGCGACGGTGCGGTTGCTGGTGCTCAGCGCCCGGGTGAGGCGGCGGTGCTGTTCTTCGTCGAGCAGACCCTCGGAACGGGACTCACCGATCATCTCCGACAGTTCGAGGGCGGTGACGGTGACCTCGAGTTCGTCCTTGGGTTCGACACGCATCAGCCGCAGCACCCCGTTGGCGCACACGTTGTAGAACGCGATGAGCAACCGGGCCGGTCGCATGAACATCAGATGGGCGGGGACGAGCAGCATCGCGGTGCGTTCCGGACCGGCAATGGCGATGTTCTTGGGGACCATCTCGCCGAGCAGAATGTGCAGCACGACCACCAGGCTCAGGGCCAGGGTGAAGGCGATGGGATGCAGCCACGCCTCGGAGATCCCGACGAGGTGCAAGGGCCGTTCGATCAGGTGCGCGAGCGCGGGTTCGCCGACCCGGCCGAGCAGGATCGAGCAGATGGTGATGCCGAGTTGGGACCCGGCGAGCATCAGCGAGAGGTGCTCGCCGGCGTCGACGACGGTCTGGGCGCGTTTCCGGCCCTGGGCGACGAGCGTTTCGAGGCGGTCCCGCCGGGCGCTGATGAGTGAGAACTCCGCGCCGACGAAGAACGCGTTGCCGGCGAGCAGTACGACGGTGAGGGCGACGGCGATCCAGTCGTTCATCGGGCGTCACCGTCCGGTGTCTCCGAGGAGCCCGTGTCACCGAGGTGCCCGGATTCGGGGTCACCGGATTCGGGGTCGTCGTCCGGTTCGCCGGGGACGAGGAGAACCCGGTCGATCCGGTGACCGTCCATCTCGAGGATCTGCGCGTACCAGGGCCGGTGTTCCTCCCCGGGGCGGGCCGGCAGGACGATCTCGTCCCCGACGTCCGGGATGCGGCCCAGTTCGGTGAGGAACAGGCCCGCCAGAGTTTCGTAGTCTCCCTCGGGGGCCTGGTAGCCGGTCAGCTGGGCGAGTTCGTCGGTGCGGAGCAGACCCGCGCACGACCAGCCGATGCCCTGCGGGTGCGCGTCGAGTTCCGGTTCGTCGTGCTCGTCGCGGACATCGCCGACGATTTCTTCGATGAGATCCTCCATGGTGACCAGGCCGGCGGTGCCGCCGTATTCGTCGACGACCAGCGCGACCTGCATGCCGTCGGCGCGGACCCGTTCCATCACGGCGTCCCCGTCGAGACTGGAGGGCACGTTCGGAACCCGGCGGGCCAGGGTGTGGACCGGCGTGGTGGCCCGTGCGGCGGCCGGGACGGTGAACGCGTGTTTGACGTGGACGACACCGAGGGTGTCGTCGAGGTCGCCGTCGACCACCGGGAACCGGGAGTAGCCGGTGCGGTCGGAGCGGTCGATCAGGTCGAGGACGGTGTCGTTGCGGTCCAGCGACTCGATGGTCACGCGCGGAGTCATCAGATCGGCGGCGGTGCGCTCACCGAACTGCAGGGACCGGTCGACGAGTTGGGCGGTGCTCTCGTCCAGGACGCCGCTGACGGCGGACGCGCGGACCAACGAGCCCAGTTCCTGCGGCGACCGCGCCGAGCGCAGTTCGTCGGCGGGTTCGATGCCCAGGCGCCGGACGATGTAGTTGGCGCTGCCGTTGAGCCCGTTGATGGCCCACTTGAACACGAGGGAGAACCCGGCTTGCAGGCCTGCGGTGGCGCGGGCGGTCGCCAGGGGCCGCGCGATGGCGAGGTTCTTGGGGACGAGTTCGCCGAAGATCATCGAGAACGAGGTCGCCAGGATCAGCGCGACGATCAGCGACACGGTGCCGGACGCGGACTCGCTCAGCCCGACCGCGGTGAGCAGCGGGTTGAGGAAGCGCGCGAGGACAGGTTCGGCGAGGTAGCCGGTGATGAGGGTGGTGATGGTGATGCCGAGCTGTGCCCCGGAGAGCTGGAACGACAGGGTGCGGTGTGCGTGCTGCACCTGCCGGGCGCGCAGGTCGCCGTCTCGCGCTTCGGCGTCGACGGTGCTGCGTTCGAGGGCGGTGAGGGAGAATTCGGCCGCGACGAAGAGCGCGGTTCCGGCGGTCAAGGCGACGAAGCCGACCAGGCTGAGGACGGACAGGATCACGGAAGTCACATCCGCTCCCGTGGGCGCTGAGTATCGCCGGGGTGGTCACCCGGCTCGGTAGGGGAGCCCTCCGGACCGGCGGAGTCGGGCTCCGCAGTGGCTTCGGGTACTGACCTGCGGGAAGAGGGTGCCGCGGGCACCTGGTTCCTTTCGTCTGGTCCGGGACGGGGAGAGGAAGCGGCCGCCCGGACATCGTGTGAAAGTCCTCATTCTACTGAGAGGGATGCGGTGTTGTCGCCGCGGCGCCGAAGCGCACCCGGTCGGCGGTGGGTGCGACGGTTCGCCGGCCGTCGGCCTACGGTGTGGGCGGGACCGCGGAACGGATCCGTGCTCGCGCCCTCGGACGAAGGAGTATCGACCATGACTGCAGGAACCCCTGGCGGACGTATCCCGAGCCGGTGGGAGGAGATCACGGCGGCAGATCCGTCGCATTCGACCTGGTACGTGGAGCGGTTCCGGGAGTTGGCGGCACAGGGCCAGGACACCGCCGGTGAGGCCAGGCTGGTCGACGCCATGGTCGAGCGCGGGGCGCGGGTACTCGACGCGGGCTGCGGGCCGGGCCGGCTGGGCGGATATCTGCATCGCGCCGGACACCAGGTCGTCGGCGTGGACGTCGATCCGGTGCTCATCGCCGCGGCGGAGGAGGACCATCCCGGTCCGCGCTGGCTGGTCGGGGATCTCGCGGAACTGGATCTGCCGGCGCGGGGGGTGACGGGCGCGTTCGACGTGATCGTCTGTGCGGGCAACGTGATGACGTTCGTGGCGCCGCCGACACGGGATGCGGTCCTGGCGGGATTCGTCCGGCACCTCGCCGACCGCGGGCGTGTCGTGGTGGGATTCGGTGCCGGTCGGGACTACGAGTTCGCGGAATTCTTCGCCGATGCGGAACGGGCCGGACTGACGGTCGACCTGCGACTGTCGACGTGGGATCTGCGTCCCTTCACCGAGGATTCGGACTTTCTGGTGGCGGTGTTGTCGCGGGCGTAGCGACCTCGGGGGTGGGAGCCTCCGCCCGGGACAGCGCGATGGTGGTGACGAACATGACGAGCACCGCCGCGGCGACGAGGACCACGCCGGCGCCGCCGACCTGCAGGTGTTCACCGAGCACGACGACACCGAGGAACATCGCACCGAGCGGTTCGCCGACGGTGAGGGCGGGGAGAGACGCGGACAGCGGCCCCACCTGAAATGCTCGTTGTTGCAGGTAGTAGCCGCCGACACCGGCGACGACGAGCATCCAGACCTGCCAGGAGGTCAGTACCGCGACAGGCCCGTCCTCGAACAGGTCGGTGACGTGTTTGGTGAGGGCGGCCACGACCCCGTACAGCAGACCGCCGGCGGTACCGAGCAGGGTCGCGCGGACGCCGGGGGTCAGTCGCGTGGTGTGGGCCGGGGCGGCGCCGAGCGCCGCGGCGGCCGCCGTGACGGCGAGGACTGCGCCGAGGGGCAGCGCCCAGCGGGTGGCGGCCGCGTCGGTGGTCCCGGCGGCGGGGTTGCCGACGATCAGGAAGATCGCCAGCGCCGCGCAGAGCGCTGCGGCGAGCAGCCAGGTGCTGCGGGTGAGGCGGTAGCCGCCGAAATAGGCGGCGAGGGGCAGCGCGAACAGCAGCGAGCTCACCATCAGCGGCTGCACGACGAGCACCGAGCCGAGGGCGAGCGCCGCGATCTGGAATCCGTAGCCGGCGGTGTCGCCGACCGCGCCGGCCCACCAGCGAGGGTTGCGCAGCAGTGAGCTGACCAGGTTGCCGGTTTCGGGGACGGCGGCGGCGGATCGTTGCTGCGCGACCCCGGCGATCGCGGTCAGCACCGCGGCGGCGAGTGCGCACGCCACGGATGCTGCCGCGAGGCCGTTCACGGCGAGGTCAGGCGCTGACTTCGCTGTGGTCGCCGCTCCACAGGGTATGGAACTTGCCCGGCTTGTCGATCCGCTCGTAGGTGTGCGCTCCGAAGTAGTCGCGCTGACCCTGGGTCAGGGCGGCGGGGAGCCGTTCGGCGCGCAGCCCGTCGTAGTACGACAGCGACGACGCGAACGCGGGAATCGGGATGCCCAGCGTGGTGGCGGTGACCACCACCCGGCGCCAACTGTCGATGCCCGCTTCGATGGCGTCACGGAAGTAGGGGGCGAGGATCAGGCTGGGCAGGTCGGGGTCCGCGTCGTACGCCTCTTTGATGCGGTTGAGGAACTGCGCCCGGATGATGCAGCCGCCGCGCCAGATGGTGGCGAGGGCGGCGCGGTCGACGTTCCAGCCGTACTCGGCGCTGCCCGCCGCGATCTGGTCGAACCCCTGGGCGTAGGCGACGATCTTCGACGCGTACAGGGCGGCGCGGATGTCCTCGGTGAACTGGGCGGCGTCGGTGGGGGCGGCGCCGAGCGTGCCGCCGGTGAGTCCACGGGCGGCGGCGCGCTGGTCGCGGGAGCCGGACAGGGCGCGCGCGAAGACCGCTTCGGCGATGCCGGTGACGGGCACACCGAGGTCGAGGGCGGATTTGACGGTCCAGCGGCCGGTGCCCTTCTGTTCGGCGGCGTCGACGATCACGTCGACGAGGGGCTTGCCGGTCGCGGCGTCGGTCTGGCGGAGCACCTCCGCGGTGATCTCGATGAGGTACGACTCGAGGGTGCCGGTGTTCCACTCGGAGAACACGTCGGCGATCGCTGCGGCGTCGTGGCCGAGCGCGTCGCGCAACAGCTGGTAGGCCTCGCCGATGAGCTGCATGTCGGCGTATTCGATGCCGTTGTGCACCATCTTCACGAAGTGGCCGGCGCCGTCGGGGCCGATGTGGGTGCAGCACGGGATGCCGTCGACGTGGGCGGCGACGGTCTCGAGGAGCGGGCCGACGGCGCTGTAGGACTCGGCGGGCCCGCCGGGCATGATCGAGGGGCCGTTGAGTGCGCCTTCTTCGCCGCCGGAGATACCGGCGCCGATGAAGTGCAGGCCACGCTCGCGCAGCGCTGCTTCGCGGCGGATGGTGTCGGTGTAGAGGGCGTTACCACCGTCGATGATGATGTCGCCCGGCTCCATCGCCCCGGCCAGTTCTTCGATCACCGCGTCGGTGGCGTCGCCGGCCTTGACCATGATGAGGACGCGGCGGGGTTTCTCGAGTGCGGCGACGAATTCTTCGATGGTTTCGGTGCGCACGAACGTGCCGTCGGAGCCGTGCTCGGCGAGCAGCGCGTCGGTCTTGCCGATGCTGCGGTTGTGCAGGGCGACGGTGTATCCGTGGCGGGCGAAGTTACGGGCGATGTTCGACCCCATGACGGCCAGGCCGGTCACGCCGATCTGGGCTTGGGGTGTCGCGGTGTGTTCGACGGTCATGGGTACAGCTTCCCCCGAAACGGGGTGGGATCGAAATCGGCGCGGGGTCAGTGCGCGAGCAGGCGGCTCAGCTCGGTGAGCCACGGTACGGCGACGGCGACGGTGGGCACCACGAGGATCGCGGCGGCGGCGATGTAGGCGCCGGCCGAGATACGCAGGTCGGGTCCCGGATCGGCGAGGCGCCGCACCCGGAGCACGGTGCTCGGCCCCCCGGCGGCCAGGGCGCCTTTCGGGGTGGAGGTGCCGGCGCACGCGACCAGTGCCCGGGCGAGGGGGGTCGGCCCGGTCACGCGGACCGCGGAGTCGTCGGCGAGCATCTCCACGAGCGTCTGCACCGAGCCGAGAGCGGAACGGGACCGCACCCAGCGGGGGAACGCTTCGTACACGGCGGTGAACGCCTCGAGGACGAGGTCGTGGCGGGCCCGCAGGTGCGAGTGCTCGTGGCAGAGGATCGCGCGGAGTTCGGCGTCGCTGAGGTTGTCGAGCGTGCCGGCGCTGAGCACCACGCGGTGGCGCAGGCCGGGAAGGCAGTATGCGATGGGGTCGGCGGAGTCGAGGATCCGGACGTGCGGGTGGCGTCGGACGACCTCGCGGGTGTCGCGGTTGTCGAGAAGGTCGACGAGCATCCGGTGCCGGGACCGGCGACGGCGGGTACGGACCGCGACGCGCAGCATGGAGTAGATCAGGCGCGCACCGATGAGCAGGGTCAGGGCGAGCACCACGACGTAGGTGAGCCAGAGCGGCAGACCGAGCGCTTCGATTTCGCGGAGCGGCTCGGTGGTGGGCCGGCCGTCGGCCCCGGGGACGAGGAGCCGGCTGGCGATGGCGAGCCCGCTGCTGAACGCGGACAGGACCGCGGCCAGCGCGATCGCCTGCCAGAGCACGAGCGCCGCACGCGGGTTGCGGTGCGGCCAGGTGGCGCGGGCGAGGAGCCCGGGCACCGGTCCCGCGAGAAGCAGCGCGAGTATCCCGAAGAACAGCGCTGTGGGGGCGTTCATGGCATCGAGTGTGTCAGCTCGCGCGCCCGGAGCCGTGTTCGCCCAGCGTGGCGGTGGTGCCCGACTGCTGTGCTTCGAGTTCGGCGAGTGCGGCGCGCAGTGCTTCGGCTTCGTCGGCGCCGACGCGGCCGACGCAGTGGGCGAGGGCGGCGGCGCGGCCGGCGGTTTCGTCGGCTTGATCGAGGGCGTCCACCATGAGGTTGGCGACGAGTTCGTCGCGGCCGTGGACGGGCATGTAGCGGTGGGCGCGGTCGTCGCGCTGCTGGACCACCAGGTTTTTCTTCGCGAGCCGTTGCAGCACCGTCATGACGGTGGTGTACGCCAGGTTGCGGCGGGTGGACAGGGCTTCGTGGACCTGCCGGACCGTCTGGGGTTCGGTGGAGGACCACAGGTGGTCCATCACTGCTCGCTCGAGTTCGCCTAGTGCTGCCATGGTCCGATTCTACGGATTTCTCCGACGTTTGTGCGTACTACCCCGGGTCGTAGCCTCGGCGGGGTCGTGATCAGGGAGTTTCGGCAATTCCGGGCGTGTGCGCCGGGGCCACGGGACCCCCGACTGCGCCGTAGACGTGCCGGGTGCCGATCGGGATGATCAGCGGCCGGCCGGACACCGGATCCTCGATCACCGACGCGTCGAGGTCGAACACCTCGGCGAGCAGTTCGGCGGAGATCACCTCCGAGGGCGGACCGGAGCGCACGATGCGGCCGTCCTTCATCACCACGAGGTGGTCGCTGTAGCGGACGGCGAGGTTGAGGTCGTGCAGGACCATCACGACGGTGCGGCCGAGTTCGCTGTGCAACCGGTCGACGAGGTCGAGCACTTCCACCGAGTGCGCGAGGTCGAGGTAGGTGGTGGGTTCGTCGAGCAGCAGGATGTCGGTGCCTTGCGCGAGTGCCATGGAGATCCAGGCGCGTTGGCGCTGGCCGCCGGACAGTTCGTCGACCGGCCGGTCGGCGAGGTCGGCGATGCCGGTGCGGTCGAGCGCGGCGGCGACTTCGCCCTCGTCGTCGGACGACCATTGGCGCAGCCACGACTGGTGGGGGTGCC
This sequence comes from Rhodococcus sp. 7Tela_A2, assembly GCF_049311045.1. Taxonomy (NCBI): domain Bacteria; kingdom Bacillati; phylum Actinomycetota; class Actinomycetes; order Mycobacteriales; family Nocardiaceae; genus Rhodococcus; species Rhodococcus sp. 7Tela_A2. The sequence continues at coordinate 7,851 of NZ_JAXION010000146.1, forward strand.
GGCCGCGGGCGACGAGGTCGGCGACGGTCAGTCCTTCGGGGGCGAGGGGCGCTTGCGGCAGCATCCCGAGGACGCGGGCGACGTCGCGGGTGCGCATCGTGGTGATGTTGCGGCCGTCGAGCAGGATCTGCCCGGTGCGGGGTTTGAGCAGTCGGCTCAGCGACCGCAGCAGGGTCGATTTGCCGCAGCCGTTGGGTCCGATGATGGTGGTGATGACGCCGGTGGGGATCTCCAGGTCGAGGTCGTCGATGATCAGCCGATCCCCGTAGCCGAGCCCGATGTGTTCGGCGACCAGACGGGTCGCCGGGGCAGCCTCGGTGTGTTCGGTGTCCGAGGCGGCGGGGGTGTGGGTGTCGGTCACGCGGAGACCTTCCGGTTGGAGCGCACGAGCAAGTACAGCAGGAACGGGCCGCCGAGCGCGGAGGTGACGAGACCGACGGGCAGTGGCACGGGCAGGATCGTACGGGCGATGAGGTCGGCGCCGACGACGAGCAGCGCCCCGGTCAGTGCGGACGCGATGATCGGCGGCCCCGCGGACTTGACCAGACGGACTGCGATCTGGGGGGCGGCGAGCGCGACGAACCCGACGGGTCCGGCCGCGGCGGTGGCGACCGCGGCGAGGGTGCAGGCGGTGATCAGCAGCAGGGCCTGCTGCGTTTGCAGCGGCACCCCGAGGGAGCGCGCCGTGTCGTCGCCGAGGCGCAGCGCGCCGACGGTGAACGACGAGACGGTGGCCCACGCGCCGAGGACGAGCAGAACCAGGGCGGCCGGGGCCACCTGGTTCCAGGAGACGCCGTTGAGTGATCCGGTGAGCCAGACCTGGGCGCGGGAGACGTCGTTGATGTCGGCGGAGACCAGCATCCAGTTGGTGAGGGCGAGCAGCATCGCGTTGATGCCGATGCCGATGAGGACGAGCCGGAACCCTTCGACGCCGTTGCGCCAGGCGAGCAGGTAGATGACCGCGGCGGTGAGCAGGGCACCGGCGAGGGCCGCCAGCGGCAACCCGAGGGTGGCGAGGATGCCGACGACGGATCCGCCGCCGGTGAGGACGATCAGGGCGACCGCGGCGGCGCTCGCACCGGCGGTGATGCCGAGGATGTCGGGGCTGGCGAGGGCGTTGCGGGACAGCGACTGCGTGATCGCGCCGGCCACGGCGAGGGCGGCGCCGACGACGATCGCGCCGACCGCCCGGGGCAGTCGCAGGTCGAAGACGACGAATCGCTCGAGGCGGGAGCCGCCGCCGAAGAGCACCTCGATGACCTGGGGAACCGACATCGGGTAGTCGCCACGTCCGAGCGACACACAGGTGAGCAGGAAGGTGGCGACAGCGATCAGGGCGCACACCAGCACCATGCGGCCGCGCCAGACCACCGAGAACGGTCCGATGCGGAACGCGTGCCGGCCGGGCACGGCGGTGGAGATCCGGTGAGGACGATCTGGGCGACCGCGGCGGCGCTCGCACCGGCGGTGATGCCGAGGATGT
>NZ_JAXION010000147.1:0-9322 GCF_049311045.1 Rhodococcus sp. 7Tela_A2
CCCTTCCGGGACCCCGCCCTTCCGGGACCCCCGCCTTTCTGGAACCGCTGCCTTCCTAGAGCACGGCTCCGTCACCGGCGCCCTGGAGTCCGCGGAGGCGGCGCACGGCGTCGTCGAGGTGCTCGTCGAGCATGCGGTGCACATGGTCGGCCGGCGCGGACCGGATAGCGGTGCGCAACACGACGTGCTCGTCGACCTGCTCTCCGAGCACGGGATACGTGGTCTGCAGCGCACCCAGGCACATGCGGGTCTCGACCAGAAGGGTGCGCGCCGCCCGGATGAGCCGCGGGCTCGACGAACTCGCCACCAGAATTTCGTGGAAGCGCTGATCGCCGTCGGACACACCGGCCGGGTCGTCGCGCTCGGCGGCAGCACGCATCGCGTCGACCGCGGGGCCGAGATCGTGCCACGCCTGCTCCCTGCGGCCCTCGAGAATCAGTTCGAGGGCGCCACCCTCGATGACCCGGCGGCTGCGGTAGATGTCGACGACATCGTCGAAAGTCAGTTCCGTCACGAAGATTCCGCGATTCCGGATGCTGTACAGCAGCCCCTCCGAGAGCAAACGCTGCATTGCTTCGCGAAGCGGTCCACGCGACACTGCGAAATGCGTCGCGAGTTCGGCTTCCCCCAATTGGGTGCCCGGCGCAAGCGCGCCCTTGACGATGGCAGACCGAAGCTGTTCCGCGATGAGTTCCGCTGTCGACGGCCGCGCGACAGGCCGGAGATCGTCGAGATCACCGAGCGCCATGATCGATACCTTCCCCGAACAAAGTGCCCAGTTCCGGGCGTATCACTGTACATCCGGCCAGTCGCAAGCCCTGCCACAGCGTGACCTGATTTGCGGTGAGAACCGGTTTCCCGACGTGCTTTTCGAGTTCTCGGAGAATGCGCAGGGTGTGCATCGCGGTATCGGGGACGAGGATCGCGTCGGCATCCGGATGGTCACCGGCCGCAGCGAGGTCCAGCACGTCGTCCGCGGAGAGCGTGCCCACCTCGGCGGCCGTGTCGATCCCCGCGACACCGAACGACACCACGTCGCTCCCTGTCGCGGTGAGAAACTCGACGAACAGTGCGCCGACATCGCGGGGATAGCTCGCGGCCACCGCGACGCGCGTCGAACCCAGAGCGGTCAATGCGTCGACGAACGCGAAGCTCGTACTCGATGCGGGCACGCCCCCGGCCGCGACAGACAGGTCGTCGACTTGCGTGCGCGCGCCCTCCAGCCCGTAGACGAAACTGCCCGATGTGCACGCCCACATCACCGAATCCGGATTTTCCGGTGCCAAGAGGGCGGCACCGGCCGCGAGTTTCCGCGGACCGCCAAGGTCGAGCAACTCGGGTACCGCGTGCAGATCGGTGCCGTAGATATGCGCGACGGGCAAAGCGGCGCCTACGAGTTCCGCGGCGAACACGAAGTCGTCTTCTGCGGCATGGCCGGGATAGATGATCCCCACCTTCGCGGAACGGTCCTGCTGCATCAGAAAACTCCTCTCAGCCATTTCCCCGGTCCGGTCATCGGTAATCTCATCCGACCGAGACATGCCCAGATGGTGAGCTGGTTCGCTGTGAGCACGGGCTTGCCGAGTTCTTGCTCGAGCGGGGCGATGAGGTCATAGGTGGGCAGATTGGTGCAGCTGACGAAGATCGCTTCGGAATCGGGACTGTCCGCGGCGATGATTCGCTCGGCGATGGTGCGGTAGTTGACTTTCCAGATGCCGCCGCCGAGTCCCAGGTGGGTCGACCGGACCACCTCGGTCCCGGCTTCGGCGAGAAAGCTGTGCAGGAGTTTGGTCAGCTGCTCGTCGTACGGGGTGATCACCGAGATCCGCGTGAGCTCGAGGTCGTGCAGTGCTTCGAGTAGCGCCCCGGACGTGGTGACCGCGCAGGCGGCGCCGGCTTCGCAGATGGCGTCACACAAGGTCTTCTCGTAGCCGATACCTTTGATGAAGCTGCCGGAGGTGCACAGATAGGCGACCACTTCCGGTTCCACGTGCAGCACGTCGCGGGTAGCGGTGACGAGGTGTCTTCGCTCCGAAACCAATTCGGCCATCTCCAGACTGACCGGGACCGGTTCGTAGGGTGTCCGCGCCAGATGCAGACTCACCTCGAGCGGTGCCCAGCGCCATAGTTCGCGCTCGAGAGCGAGATCGAAAGGCGCGATGATGCCCACTCCGCGCTGTGCCAGAGGCCCCTCGAATTCGGGGATGTCCAGTTCCATGCAGTCCCCCGAACGACGTCCATTCCGGCAATCCCCCGGCAGGTAAGATTGTTGACAATCATACGATGCGCTCATACGGTGTCAACGTGAACGCGAACCCGGTCGTGGCAGTGCTTCATGCCGAAGCCCTGCCCTCCGCGGTGCGGATGGCTCCGGTCGCCGAGCATGCGACCCTTCGCTACACGAAGCGCGAAGGACTGGCAGGCGCTCTCGACGGCGCCGATGTCCTGTTCGTCTACGATTTCCAGTCCGACGCGCTCCCTGACGCGTGGTACGCGGCGAACGCACTCTCCTGGGTTCACGCGGCCTCGGCCGGTGTCGATCCGCTGATGTTTCCCGAGTTGGTCGACAGCGATGTCACGGTCACCAACTCACGCGGAATCTTCGACGTTCCGATCGCGGAATACGTTCTGGCTCAAATACTGTCGTTCACCAAAGACATCCCGGAATCCCTGCGCCTGCAACGAGACCACACCTGGAGACACCGCGACTCCGAGCGCATCGTCGGCCGCAGCGTCCTGGTTGTGGGCACCGGGCCGATCGGGCGGGCCATCGCGCGACTCCTCACCGCCGTGGGAATGAACGTCAGCGGGTCGGGCCGCCGCAGCAGGACCGGCGACCCGGACTTCGGCACCGTCACCGCAACCGAGGATCTTCCGTCGGCGCTGGCCGCAGCCGACTTCGTCGTACTCGCAGCCCCTCTCACCGACAGCACCCACGGACTGTTCGATGCCGAATTGTTCGGGCACGTGAAGCGCGGTGCACGGTTGATCAACGTCGGTCGCGGTGAACTCGTGCGCACCGACGACCTCGTCGACGCACTCCGCTCGGGCGTGCTCGCGGGCGCCGCGCTCGATGTCGTCGATCCCGAACCGCTACCGCGCGACCACCCCCTGTGGGATCTTCCCCGTGTAGTCGTCACCCCGCACAACGCGGGTGACTTCGTCGGGTGGCAGGACACGCTCGTCGACGCATTCGCCGACAATTTCCGCCGCTGGAGAGCAGGATTGCCACTCGAGAATGTCGTGGACAAGCGACTCGGTTACGTGCCGAGTTCGTGAGGGCCGGTGTGCCCGGGCAGAACCCGGCACACCACCCGGACAAGGAGAACACGATGAACCCGACCGACATGACCGCCGTCGAACTCGTCACCTCGTTCTCCTCCGGTGAGCTGTCGCCGGTCGAAGCCGCGCGGGCGGTGTTCGACGAGATCGCCGCACGCGACGGTGAGATCAACGCCTATTGCCTCGTCGACGAAGAGAAGGCCCTCGCTCAGGCGCGGCGTTCCGAGGAGCGCTGGCGCACCGGATATTCCAAGGGTCTCCTGGACGGTGTGCCGATCTCGATCAAAGATGTGTTCCTCACCGCGGGATGGCCGACGTTGCGGGGTTCCCAAGCCGTCGACGAACATCAGCCGTGGCACGTGGACAGCCCGGTGACCGCGAGGCTGCGTGAGGACGGCATGGTATTCGTCGGCAAGACCACGACGCCCGAAATTGCCTGGAAGGCCGTCACCGATTCCGCGTTGTACGGGATCACCCGCAATCCGGCAGATACGACGAAGACCGCGGGTGGATCGTCGGGCGGGAGCGCCGCGGCGGTCGCAGCCGGATTCGGCCCGTGCTCCGTCGGCACCGACGGCGGCGGGAGCATTCGGATTCCCGCCGCGTTCTGCGGAGTCGTGGGATTCAAACCCACCCACGGACGGATCCCGCTGTTTCCGGCGAGCCCGTTCGGCCCACTCGCCCACGCCGGACCGATCACCCGGACGGTCGAGGACGCGGCGCTGCTCACCGACATCCTGTCGCTTCCCGATCACCGCGATCCCACGGCGCTCGCGCCCCCGATCATGACCTTCAGGGGTGCGCTCCAGCGGGAGGTACTGGGCATGGGCGTCGCGTATTCGAAGACCCTCGGATACGTGACGGTCGATCCGGAAGTCGGTGAGATCGTCGACGCGGCGGTGCGAACACTCGACGAGGCCGGACTCCCGGTGACCGAGGCCGATCCCGGTTTCGGCGACCCCCTCGAGGCCTTCGAGATCATGTGGGCCGCGGGCGCGGCCGCAATGCTGGCGTCCTTCCCCGAAGGCACCCGGAACAAGGTCGACCCGGGCCTGGGCGCCGTCTGGGAGCGCGGCGAGCACCTGCGCGCCGTGGACTATCTCGATGCGCGGGCGGTCGCAGCGAGCCTCGGAATCGCGATGGGCCACTTCCACCAGACGCACAACATGCTCCTCACCCCCACGGTGCCGATCACCGCGTTCGACGCGGGTCACGACGTTCCGCCGGGATCCTCGGCAAGCAGTTGGCCGCAATGGACGCCGTTCAGCTACCCCTTCAACCTCACCCAGCAACCGGCGATCAGCATTCCGGTCGGCACGACGGCCGCCGGCCTGCCGGTGGGCCTGCAGATCGTCGGACCGCGCCACTCCGACGACCTGCTGCTGGCGGTCGCCCGATTCGCCGAATACGCGCTGAGCTAGTGCGACGTCACGGCGCGAGCACGTAGCGGCCGCGCACCCCGCCCGCAGCGACCGCGCGGTGGGCATCGGAGGCCGAATCGAGCGGTACGACGGAATGCACCCGCGCCGGGAGCCCACCCGACGCGGCGCGCACGAGCAGATCACCCAGCCTGGCACCGTCGGGGCGCGTTTCCACGGCCGATACCGAGATTCCGCGCTCGGTGGCCGGAACCGCGTTCGGCTTGACGCCGACGAATCTCCCCCCGTCACGGACCACTTCGAGCGCCCGTTCCTGCAGTGACGCAGCGTCGGCGACCGCGTCCCAGCCCGGCTCTGCGTGCGAGGCGAACCGGACGCCCAGACTCCGCACGAACTCCTCGTCCTCGGGCCGAGCAAGACCTGTTACCTCCCATCCCCGTTCGGGCGCGAGTGCGAGAAGATAGCCGCCCACCGCGCCCGCTGCCCCGGTCACGAGGAGTCGGTGCGAGTCCGCGGGTGCGTCACCGAGCAGGTCGAGCATCTGCACGGCCGCCAACCCGTTGACCGGCACTGTCGATGCCGTGATCAGATCCAGTCCGTCCGGGACGACGGCGAGGCCGGCGACCGGTACGACGACTTGTTCGGCATACGTGCCGTAGTCGCGATCGAAGCCGCCCACCATGCCGGCGACGCGGGTGCCGATCTCCAGGTCCACCCCGGGGCCGGCATCGAGCACCGTGCCGGCGAACTCCCACCCCAGCCCTGTGTATTCGGGCTGGTCGATCAGGCCGATCGTGTGGAAGAACCCGTCCGCGACCCCGAGATCGACCGGGTTGACGGGCGCGCCGGCGATCCCGACACGAACCTGCCCGGGTCCCGGTCGCACGACGGGAACGTCGATGATCTCGATCGAGCCGGGCCCGTTCGGAGTGCGCACCACAGCGGTGCGGAAAGTCGATGTGTTCATCGGTTGCTCCTCGGCACTTGTATCGAATGACCCTCCGCTTCATCATGGGTAGGTAGCTCTCCAAAGGGAAGTACGCACTTCGAAGTGCGTAAGGCACCCGCCGGTAGGAAGGAGCACTCATGCCGACCATGACTGCGGCCCAGAAGCGAGCGCAAGTACAGGCGGAGTACGACGCATTCCTGGCGGAGTGCCCCAGCCGTCAGCTGCTCGCGCGTATCTCGGACAAGTGGGTGGCGTTGATTCTCGCCGCGCTCGGGAGTGACGGGCCCTCCCGCCCCGGCAACGATTGCAGCGGTGAACCACGAGCGATGCGCTACTCGGAACTGTCCCGCAGGCTCGCGGGGGTCAGTCAGAAGATGCTCACGCAGACACTGCGGTCGCTCGAGCGCGACGGCCTGGTGACGCGCACCGTCACCCCGACCGTGCCGGTCACGGTCACATACGAACTCACCGAACTCGGGCTGTCGCTCCACCAGGTGATACGCGGGATCAAGGCGTGGGCCGAGGCACACATGGACGAGGTGCTCGCGCACCGCGCACGGTACGACGCGGAGTGACGAGTGACGGGGACCGATCAGTCGCGGGCGAACGTCAGCGTCTCCCCCGCTGCGCCCTCCATCCACAGGTCGTTGCACGCCACCGCGAGGTCGGTCAGGCCCTCCTCGATGGTCGCGAACACGTTGCCCGGCACCCACCCCACATCGCCGTTGAGGAGCAGGTTGTTCCGCCCGTAGAAGAGCGCCAGATCGGTAGCTCCCTGCGCCGCATGCGCTTCCGATCCCGGCTCGTATCCGTATGCGGAGTTCCCGATCTCCCACGGTTCGAAATCGAACAGGCACACGTCTCCGGGGATCGGGGTCACCGTCGGGTTCTCCCGATGCGGAGCACCCGTGATGCGGGGAACGAGGGTGTACACCTCGTTGCGCGCGTACTTGGCATGGAATGCGGACCCGTTCTGCGGCAGAGCGTTCCATACCGCTTCACAGGTCAGGGGTGCCTCTGTGTCCAGCAGTCGTGCGCGACAGGAGACGCCGCGCTTGTCGAGGGAAATGGTGATGAACCGGGCCACAGGATCTCCTTCGTACGCGGGACAGTTCAGATCTCGGCGAGAACCTCCGACCAGATATCGAGTGCCTCCTCGACCTGTTCTCCGGTCACGACCAGCGGAGGGATCATGCGTACCACGTTCATATAGGCGCCGCAGGTCAACAGCAACAACCCTTTTCGTGCTGCTGCGCGCTGTGCTGCTGTGGCGCCGTCGCGGTCGGGCGCACCGTCGGCATCGGTGAATTCGGATCCCACCATGAGCCCGAGCCCACGAACGTCACCGACGGCGGGTGTCGCCCGCGACTGCGCACCCGCCAGCAACTCGTCTCCACGCAGCGCCGCGTTCGTCACGAGTCCTTCCTTCCGGATCACCTCGAGTGTGGCTACCGCCGCCGCACACGACACCGCGTTGGCACCGTAGGTTCCACCCTGCGATCCCGGCCGGGCACGAGACATGAGTTCCTCGGAGGCCGCGATACCGGACAACGGAAATCCGCTCGCGACCCCCTTTGCCATCGTGATCACATCCGGGCGCACGTCGAAGTGCTGGTGCCCGAAGAACTTTCCGGTTCGCCCGAATCCCGTCTGGATCTCGTCGAACACGAGGAGGATGCCGTACCTGTCGGCACGCTCCCGCAGGCCCTGGAAGAAGCGAACGTTGCCCGGGACATAGCCGCCCTCGCCGAGCACGGGTTCGACGAAGAATGCCGCCGTTTCGTCGGGTGCGGTGACGGTGGCGAAGAGGTAATCCAATTCTCGGAGCGCGAAATCCGTTGCCTCGTCTTCGCTCCACCCGTACCGGTAGGCGGTGGGGAACGGCGCGACATGCACGCCTCCCATCAACGGGGAGAAGCCTGCGGAGAAGCGGGTGCCCGACGTCGTCATCGACGCGGCGGCGACCGTCCGGCCGTGGAATCCGCCGTGGAAGACGACCACGTTGGGACGGCCTGTCGCCTGCCGTACGAGACGCAGCGCTGCTTCGACAGCCTCGCTGCCGGAGTTCGCAAAGAACAGTGAATCGAGACCTTCGGGTAATACCGGACCCAGTGCCTCGACCAGTTCCAGGAGCGGTCGGTGCATCACGGTCGTGTACTGGCCGTGGATCAGGGTGGCGACCTGCCGCTGCGCCGCCTCGACCACATGCGGATGACAGTGCCCGGTGCCGGTGACACCGATACCGGCGGTGAAGTCGAGGTAGCGACGCCCGTCGCTGCCGTACAGATAGCAACCCGACGCGTGGTCCACGGTGACCGGGGTGGCTTGCAGGAGAAGTGGTGACAGTCGTGCCATGAGGGCCCTCCCGGGATGCACCTACCGAATTCGGGCACTTGCTCTTGTCGGATTGTTGACAATATGCATAACATGGGCCCACGCCGAAGGCAACGGCACGCGGGGAGAACCGCACCCGAAGCGAGCCGGCCAACTCGACCGGGATCGGGTCAGGCCGACCGTCCCGTCCGCGGCAATCGGCTTCGCCGCGCCCAGGGAGTTTCATCGGTCCGCGAGCAGGGAATGCCCTCAGCGACAACAGCGCCGACCGATGAGGCAATGATGATTACGAACAACGAACTCGATACCCTCGCTCGTGCCACCGCGTACGGTCCGGACGGCACCAAATTAGGAAAAGTAGGCGAGGTATATCTCGACAACAGAACCGGGGAGCCGGGCTGGATCACGGTGGTGACCGGACTGTTCGGTACCCGCCGTCACTTCGTCCCCGTCGACGACGCCACCCTCGACGACTCGGGTGTGCATGTGCCGTTCGGCAAGGACACGGTGACAGGCGCGCCGAATGTCGAGGAGAACGGCGAACTCACGCCCCTCGAAGAAGACGAACTGTACCGCTACTACAGCCGCGCTCACGAGGGCGATTCCGCGTCCACCGACGCACATCGGAACCCGGACGCCGGGCGATCCGGTGATACGGACCGAATCGGTGGCACGGACCGGATCGGTCATTCCGATCGACCGGGTGACACCGGCGGGACGGGCACGCTGCCCCCCGACGCGGCACGCGAAGGCATTGCTGGGAACTACCGCCCGTCGCACGACACCCAGCGCGACGATCCGCTGCAGCACTCGGTCCCCGGTGACACCGCCTCCACCCCGTCGTCCCCCTCGGGCACGGCACGTGGGGTCTCCGAGTCCGGAGACCGGACCACCGGGTCGCCGTCGCAGGGCTTCGGCGATCCGGGATCGTCCGGGCACTCCCACAACCCGACTCCGGGCACCCTGTCCACCCCGACCCCCGGCACGCATTCCATCCCGTCCACGGCGAACACGCACACGGGGTCGGATACGCACACGGGGTCGGATACGCACACGGGGTCGGATACGCACACAAGTCACCGCGCCCCCGGCAATCTCCCGGGTAACGCGACCCCGGATGCCCGTATCGGCGAGAGTTCCGACACTCACCGTACCGGCACTCCGGACGTCCGCACCGGCGGTGACCGCGACCGGAACAAGGAAGACAAGGGTCACGGCGACGAGCCGCGCAAGCCGCGCCTGGTGAAGCGCGTGGTGACCACGGAGTACTACGAAGAGGATCCGGACGGCTCCACGCAGTCCTGATACCCGCCTGACCGTCGAAACTCCAGACGAAAAAGGGGGCCCGCGCCCGGGGTGGGGCCCCGGGGCGGCGCCC
>NZ_JAXION010000148.1:0-9180 GCF_049311045.1 Rhodococcus sp. 7Tela_A2
GATGCGGGGGGTGGGGGCTTGGGCGCCGGCGGGGGGGCCCCAGCCGGGGGGCGCCTCGCCGGCGGATCCCCCGCCGCGACCCGCCGGGTCGTAACCGGCGGGTTCGTGCGACTGCTGCCCGGTCAGCGGCGGAACAGGGACCGCAGCGTCCGAGCCGGGCTCGGCGCCGGAGCGGTGTCCTGACCGCAGGTGCAGCGGTCGCCGGCGGGTACGGATCGCATGACGGCGTCGACATGCTGTCCGCAGCCGCCCCATCCGGTCTTCCGGCAGTTCGGGCAGGTGACGGGGTAACACATGGGGTTCTCCTTCTTCGTTGTTGTCGGTCCGGCTCCGGCCGGAACGATCAGGCCGCGACGTGGCTCTCGGCCCACGCGTTGTAGCCGCCGGTGAGATCCGAGACGTTGTCGAAGCCGTGAGCGCGGAGCAACGACGCCGCCACGCTCGAGCGCCATCCACCGGCGCAGTGCACCACGATGGGCTTACCCGTCGGTACCTGCCCGAGCCGAGTGCGCAACTGTGCCAACGGGATCGGCACCGCACCGGGGATCGTGCCGAGTTCGCGCTCACCGGGGTTGCGGATGTCGACGAGGGTGACGGTGCCGGCGGCGAGCAGGGTGTCGAGTTCCTCGACGGAGGTGCGGGGTGCGGTCCGAACCAGTTCGGTCAGCTCGACCGGGAACATGCCGTCGGCGACGGCGAGATAGCCGATCGCGTTGTCCGATCCGATCCGGGCGAGGCGTACCGCCGCCTCCTGTTCCTCGCCGGGGTAGGTGATGAGCACGATCCTCTCGCCGACCTCGGCGACCATGCCACCGGTCTCGGCGAAGCGTCCGTCGAAACCGACGTTGACCGATCCGCGCAGGTGCCCGGCGGCGAAATCGTCGACGCTGCGTGCGTCGAGAACACGGGTGCCCGCGGTGAGCTCGGTCCGGACCTGAGCCGGAGTCAGCATCGGGATGGTGTGGTCCTGGGCGAGCAGCGGGTGGATCCGCTTGTTCATGGCGGCATCGGCCGAGAAGTACGACGGTGCGGCCGGCTGGCCCTCGGTGATCAGCGCGACGAAATCGTCTTCACTCATCGGCTGCACCGAGGGGTTGCTCACTCGCTGCTCTCCGATCGTGGAGGTCAGCTCGGTGGAGAGATTTTTTCCACAGGACGAACCGGCACCGTGGGCGGGCATGACCGTGACCTCGTCGGGCAGTGTCAGCAGTTTCTCGTGCACGGTACGGAACATCGCCCGGGCCAGGTCGCTCGTGGACCCGTCGCCGAGGTTCACCAGGTCCGGCCGGCCGACGTCGCCGATGAACAGCGAGTCACCGGTGAGCACCGCGGACGGTGCGGCGTCGGGACGCTCACGCACGACCACCGAGATCGATTCCCAGGTGTGCCCCGGGGTGGAGAGGATCTCCAGGTGGACTTCGCCGAGGGAAAGTTGCTCCCCGTCCCGTAGGCGGCGAATGGGGTAGTCGGTCTCGGCCGCTTCGCCGAAACCGATCCATGCGCCGGTCGCGTCCACCAGTTCGAGGTGTCCGGAGACGAAGTCCGCGTGGAAGTGGGTGTTGATGACGCCTTCGATGGTGAGGTTGTGCTTCGCGGCGTCGTCGAGATAGTCGCCGATATCGCGGCGCGGATCGACCACGATCGCCCGGCCGGTGCTCTCGTCGCCGATCAGGTACGACGCGTGGGACAGGCACTCGATGTAGTACTGCTCGAGAATCATGGGTTCCTCCGTTGCTGATTCCGGGTCTGTGGACAGCGTGGCATATACCCCCTAGGGTATGTCAAGTACCCCCCGGGGTATCGTGCTGCACAGAGTTTCGTCTCCGGCTCCGCATGGGGAACCGCGGAGTGCCGGGGAAGCTCCCGCAGCAGATCATGGTTTTAGATACCCCTAGCGGTATGTGTACGATGAGTTCCCAGAATACCCCATGGGGTAATTACGTCGCCTAGTGCGCACACAACCCAGAATCGAAAGGCCCTCCTTATGACCACGTCCGGTCCCGCCACCCTCGACCCGAGCGCGCTCCACGACCTGATCGGCGCCGATGCGAACGTGCGTGTCGTCGACGTCCGCACCCCCGGCGAGTTCGAGTCCCTGCACATCGCGGGCGCCTACAACGTGCCCCTCGACCTGCTGCGCGAGCACCGCGACGAGTTCCTCGCCCACCTCGACGAGAGCATCGTCCTGGTGTGCCGGTCCGGGCAGCGTGCGACGCACGCCGAGGAGACCCTGCGCGAGGCGGGACTGCTCAACGTGCACATCCTCGAGGGCGGGATGACGAGTTGGGAAGGACAGGGTCTGCCGGTCGTTCGCGGTGCCGCACGCTGGGAACTCGAACGCCAGGTTCGTCTGCTCGCGGGCTCGCTGGTGCTGGGCTCGGTCCTGGGCAGTGTCGCCGTGCCCAAGCTCAAGTGGCTCGCCGCCGGCATCGGTGGCGGTCTGAGCTTTGCGGCACTGTCGAATACGTGCGCGATGGGCATGATGCTGTCGAAGCTGCCCTACAACCGCGGCGCCACCTGTGATCCGCAGACGATCGTGGCACAGTTGACCGCTTCCAGCGGCACTGCAGCCGAAGGGAACTGATCGTGATCGCGCTGACCGTGTCACTGGCGGTCCTTGTCGGCGTCACCCTCGGGTTGCTCGGCGGCGGAGGATCCATCCTGACCGTCCCTCTGCTCGCCTACGTCGCGGGCATGGACGCCAAGGAAGCGATCGCCACCTCCCTGCTCGTAGTCGGTGTCACGAGCGCGGTCGGCGCGATCTCCCACGCGCGGGCGGGCCGCGTGCAGTGGCGCACCGGCATCCTGTTCGGTGCGGCGGGCATGGTCGGTGCCTACGCCGGTGGCCTGTTCTCGCGCTTCATTCCCGGCGGCATCCTGCTGCTCGCGTTCGCGGCCATGATGATCGCCACCGCGGTCGCGATGCTGCGCGGCCGCAAGAACAAGGCAGCAACCGGAAGTGCTGTTCCCGCTATGCCGGTCGGGAAGATTCTGCTCGACGGCGTGGTCGTCGGGTTGGTCACCGGCCTGGTCGGTGCCGGTGGTGGTTTCCTCGTCGTGCCCGCGCTCGCGCTCCTCGGCGGACTGCCCATGCCCATCGCCGTGGGTACCTCACTCATCGTGATCGCCATGAAATCCTTCGCGGGGCTCGGTGGCTACCTCTCGTCCGTGCAGATCGACTGGCGCCTGGCGGCGATGGTGACCGGCGCCGCGGTGGTCGGCAGCCTGATCGGTGGCCGGCTCACCTCGAAGATCGATCCGGATACGCTGCGTAAGGGCTTCGGGTGGTTCGTTCTGCTGATGTCCTCCGTCATCATTGCGCAGGAACTGCATCCCGCTGTGGGAGGCGCGGTCGCGGTCCTCACGCTGGTTGCCGCCGGCACCGCCTATGCGTGCACACGCACCTCCCGCTGTCCGCTGCGGCGATGGCGTCAGCTTTCCGTCGCCGCCGGGTGACGCGAGAGGATGCGCCTCCGCATCACCCGGCGGTCCCGATCGGGCCGTCGAGCTGTGAGACGACGGGGGCGATACCCCAGGGGGTACGATGACAAGACATTCGCGAAAGGAATCGACATGGTCGGCGACGACGAAAGCATCACCCAGGTCCTCAATCGGTTGCGCCGTGCTCAGGGGCAGCTCGCCGGAGTGATCGCGATGATCGAGCAGGGCCGTGACTGCAAGGACGTCGTCACGCAGCTCGCCGCGGTCTCCAAAGCACTCGACCGTGCCGGCTTCAAGATTGTCGCCAGCGGCCTGCGGGAGTGCATGACCGATTCGGGTGACGGAAACAAGGAGCCGATGACCGAGGCGCAACTCGAGAAGCTGTTTCTCGCTCTCGCCTGAGTGCATCGACGACGCTGTCGTCCCGGGCGGGCCGCCGTCCCGAACGGTCCGGTGCGGGCACGCTAGCTTGTAGGCATGACCACCGACCTCCAGAACATCTCGATCAACACCCTCTCGGGTGAGCCCACCAGCCTCGCGGCGTTCGAGGGGCACGCGCTGCTCGTCGTCAACGTCGCGTCCAAGTGCGGACTGACCCCGCAGTACGGCGCACTCGAGCAGCTCGCGAACGACTACGCCGACCGCGGCCTCATCGTGATCGGCGTGCCGTGCAACCAGTTCATGGGACAGGAACCGGGAACGGCCGAGGAGATTCAGGAATTCTGCTCGGCCACCTACGGTGTGACCTTCCCGCTGCTGGAGAAGATCGAGGTCAACGGCGACAGCCGCCATCCGCTGTATGCCGAACTCACCAAGCACGCCGATGCGTCCGGTGAAGCCGGTGACATCCAGTGGAACTTCGAGAAGTTCCTGATCGCCCCGGACGGTACCGTCGTCGATCGTTTCCGTCCCCGCACCGAACCCGACGCCCCCGAGGTCATCGAGGCCATCGAAGCAGTCGTGCCGGCCTGACGATCATGTTCACCGCTCGAGCGCGCGAGGCGCTGTACGACATCATCCGCATGCGCCGCGACGTCCGCGCCGAGTTCAGCGGGGAGGCGATTCGCGAGGACGCGCTGCACCGGGTTCTCGCCGCTGCCCACCACGCACCGAGCGTGGGTAATACGCAGCCGTGGGATTTCGTGGTGGTCCGTGATCCGGAGCGCCTTGACGCTTTCGCCGAGCACGTCGCCGGATGCCGGAAGGCGTTCGCGGATTCACTGCCCGAGGACAAGCGGCGGACCTTCGACCCCATCAAGGTCGAGGGCATCGCCGAATCGCGTACCGGCATCGTCGTCACCTACGACCCGTCGCGCGGCGGGAAGCACATCCTCGGGCGGCATACCGTCGACGAATCCGGCTTGTTCTCAGCGGTTCTCGCCATCCAGAACCTCTGGCTCGCGGCTACGGCGGAGGGCCTGGGCGTCGGGTGGGTCTCGTTCTACGAAGAAGAATTCCTCCGCGACTTCGTCGGAGTCGAGGACCCCGTCCGAGCGATCGCCTGGCTGTGCCTCGGTCCCGTGACACGCCTGCAGGAGGTTCCGGACCTCGAGCGGTTCGGCTGGAGACAGGGCCGCCCCCTCGGTGAGGCCGTGCACTTCGAATCCTGGGGGAAGCACGACGAAGGGCTGAACGACGCGAGACTGCCGGAACGTCGCGACGCCGACGTGTGATCGCCCCGCAGTCGTCGTTCGAGCGACGACTCGCGTCGGTCTATCGCCGGCCGGCTTCCTCGAAGGGGCGCGTCACCGTCTGAGGAGTTGCGTGGGCGACTGTTTGTCCCGAGCCGTGCGTTCGCTCGGTACTGTTTGCGGCATGGACGCAGATGTGATCGTGGTGGGGGCGGGCCTTGCGGGACTCGTGGCGACGGGAGAACTCGTCGACGCAGGCCGGAAGGTGATCCTGGTGGACCAGGAGAATGCGAACAACCTCGGGGGACAGGCATTCTGGTCGTTCGGCGGACTGTTCTTCGTCGACAGTCCCGAGCAACGGCGTCTCGGTATCGAGGACTCGTACGAACTGGCCCTCCAGGACTGGATGGGCACGGCGGGCTTCGACCGCGAGGTCGACGACCGCTGGCCACGCCGGTGGGCGCAGGCGTACGTCGAATTCGCGACGGGGGAGAAGCACGCGTGGCTCAAGCAGCGCGGGCTGAAGATCTTCCCGATGGTCAACTGGGCCGAACGTGGCGGTTACGACGCTGCGGGACATGGCAATTCGGTTCCCCGTTTCCACATCACGTGGGGCACGGGACCGGCTCTCGTCGAGATCTTCGCTCGTAAGGTCCGGGAGGGCGTCGACCGGGGACTGGTCACGCTGAAGCACCGGCACCAGGTCGACGACCTGGTGATCACCGACGGAGCGGTGACAGGGGTGCGAGGCACCGTGCTCGAGCCGACCGACGCCGCTCGCGGTGTCGCTTCGTCGCGGGTGGGAGTCGGTGAATTCGAGTTCGCTGCCGGAGCCGTGATCGTCACTTCCGGCGGTATCGGCGGCAACTTCGAACTCGTGAAGAAGAACTGGCCCCAGCGTCTGGGCGAGCCGCCGAAGCGGATGCTCACCGGTGTTCCCGCGCACGTCGACGGGCGGATGCTCGAGATCACCGAGAACGCCGGTGGCAACATCGTCAACCGCGACCGGATGTGGCACTACACCGAGGGCATCACGAACTTCGACCCCGTGTGGCCGAACCACGGCATCCGGATTCTGCCCGGACCGTCGTCGCTCTGGCTCGACGCCACCGGCACTCGCCTGCCGGTTCCGCTGTTCCCCGGTTTCGACACCCTCGGCACTCTCGAGCACATCGCGCGCACCGGGCACGACCACACCTGGTTCCTCCTGGACCAGAAGATCATCGAGAAGGAGTTCAGTCTCTCCGGATCGGAGCAGAATCCCGACCTCACCGGCCGGGATGTCCGCTTGCTCCTGCAGCGCATCCGGTCGGGTGCGCCCGGACCTGTGGATGCGTTCATGCGGCGTGGCGTCGACTTCGTCGTCCGCGACAACCTCGCCGACCTCGTCGCCGGAATGAACGAGCTGACGCCTGATACGCCGCTCGACTACGAGCGGGTGCGTTCGGTCGTCGAGTCGCGGGACCGGGAGATGACGAACAAGTTCACGAAGGACCTGCAGGTCGTCGCGATGCGTGCGGCCCGCACCTACAAGCCGGATCGCATCGCCCGCATTGCGTCGCCGCACCGGATCCTCGACCCGAAGGCCGGCCCCCTGGTCGCGGTCAAACTGCATCTCCTCACCCGTAAGACGCTGGGAGGCCTCGAAACCGACCTGTCGTCGAGGGTGTTGCGTGCGGACGGCTCGGTGTTCGACGGGCTGTACGCGGCAGGCGAGGTCGCGGGCTTCGGAGGCGGTGGCGTACACGGCTACCGCTCGCTGGAAGGCACGTTCCTCGGCGGATGCATCTTCTCCGGCCGCGCCGCCGGGCGGGCGGCGGCGCGGTAAACCCCCCTCGGCGGCGCCGGGTGCGGATCAGACTTCGACGTCGTCCTCGTACGGCAGTACCCGGAACTCGGTGCCGTCGGGGGCCATGTCGGAGTACCGGCCGTAGAAGATGCCGTTCGCCTGATCGGTGATGATGCCCTGGTGGATCGGCACCGCCACCCGGGGATTCACGGCACGCAGGTAGTCCACGGCTTCCCAGATCTTGAGCCACGGCGCCGCTGCCGGGAGTGCGAGTACGTCCACCTTCTCGGACGGGATGTACAGCGAGTCTCCCGGGTGCATCAGGCGTGCCGGGTTCTCCGCGTCTCCGACGAGGAACGCGGTGTTGTCGATGACCGCAAGGTCGGGGTGGATCACCGCGTGGCGGCCGCCGGTGCCCCGGATCGTCACGTCGCCGACCGTGAACCGGTCGCCGGGCCGCACCGCCGACCAGTCGCCCTCGAGAAGTTCCGCGGACTGCGGATCCGAGAACAGGGCAGCGCCGGGGTTGGCGTCGAGAAGCGCCGGGAGGCGGGCGGGGTCGGCGTGGTCCGGGTGCTGATGGGTGACCAGAATCGCGTCGAGGCCGGTGATCCCCTCGAATCCGTGCGAGAAATTGCCCGGGTCGAAGAGGATCTTCTGCCCGAGGTGTTCCACGAGGATGCAGGAGTGGCCGAAGTGGGTCAGTCGCATGCCTCCGAGTATGCCGTTCGCAGTATCGGTCGCGAGCCGGATCTCCGGTGCGTGCGCGAGCCCGATGGTACGTTGCGTAGTCAACTAATCGGTGCACATGCACGACGGATCGCCGACCGGCCCGAGGAGCGGACATGACCGAAACCCGAGAGCCCCGCGTTCTGATCGACAAACAGACCCGGCCTGTCTACCGGGCACAGGTCGCCGTCGCCGGCGCGGTGCGCGAGGCCGTCGCGGAGGCGGGGCTCGAGCGGTCCCTCGTCGAACTCGTCAACATCCGGGTCTCGCAGATCAACGGTTGCGCCTACTGTCTCGACATTCACGTCCGCGAGGCGCTCAAGGCAGGCGTGTCGACGACGCAGCTCGCGGTGTTGTCGGTGTGGCGGGACACCGAGCTGTTCACCGATGTCGAGCGGGCGGCGCTCACCCTCGCCGAATCGGTGACAGTGCTGCCCTCGAGCTACGAGCAGGACCGCGACTACGCGGAGGCCCGAGCGCACCTCACCGACGACCAGCTCTCAGCCGTCGCATGGGTGGCCATCACCATGAACGCGTTCAACCGCATCTCCATCGTCAGCCGCCACGCCCCGCGCTCCGAGTCGGAAGGATCGTGACACGTGCCCGACTACCGGCAATCCCTCGAATTCGGCAGCTTCCTCACACCGTCCGCCGGTGACCCGGCCCGGGTGGTGGATCTCGCTCTCCTGTCCGAACGCGCCGGGCTCGATCTGGTGACGATCCAGGATCACCCCTACCAGTCGCGTTTTCTCGATACCTGGACCTTGCTCAGCTGGATCGCGGCCCGGACGACGACCGTCACCGTCGCGCCGAACGTGGCGAACCTTCCCCTGCGCGGACCGGTGATCCTCGCACGCAGCGCCGCGTCACTGGACCGGCTCAGCGGCGGCCGCGTCGAACTCGGACTCGGCTCGGGTGCGTTCTGGGATGCGGTGGCGGCCAACGGAGGTCCGCGCCGAAGCGCCGGGCAGGCGGTGACGGCGCTGGCCGATGCGATCGCGGTGATTCGGGCGCTGTGGTCCGACGAGAAGGGCGGGGCGAAGGTCGACGGCGAGTATTACTCGCTGTCCGGTGCGAAACGCGGCCCTGCTCCCGCACACGATCTCGGAATCTGGGTCGGCGCCTACGGCACCCGCATGCTCGGACTGACCGGGCGACTTGCCGACGGCTGGCTGCCGAGTTCGTTCGCCGCCGGGCCCGACATCCTGGGAGAGATGAGTGCGCGGGTCGACGACGCCGCTCGGGAGGCCGGGCGCGAACCCGCGCAGATCCGCCGCCTGTACAACGTCACCGGCACCTTCGCCGATGTTGCCGACGGTTCGTTTCTGCACGGTCCGGCGGAGGTGTGGGCCGAGCAGCTCGCCGAGCTGACTCTGCAGCACGGCACGAGCACGTTCGTTCTCGCGAGCGACGCCTCGACGGACCTCGAACGCTTCGCAGCCGAGGTCGTGCCGCGGGTGCGCGAACTCGTTGCTGCCGAACGCGGCGAATGGGAGTCGGCGATATCGCGATAGCGATGGTGTGCGGGCTGCGGAGCTCTCGCCCCCCCACCCGATAGCCCCGGGGCAGCGGGGGGCGGACCGGGGCCCG
>NZ_JAXION010000149.1:0-9130 GCF_049311045.1 Rhodococcus sp. 7Tela_A2
GCTGGGGGGCGGCCGGGGCCGGGCCCCCCCCCACCGCGCCCCGAACCCCCCCCTCCGATCGTCAGCGCAGTGTTGCGGTGAGGTGTGGGTAGAGCTTCTTCGGATGGCGAAGCGAGATATCCCAGCCGTCGGCGTCGCGCCGCGCGTAGAGATTCACGGTCGCCGGAAGAAGTACCGGTTTACCGAATTTCACCGCGTAGGTCACTGCTCCGGGGACCTTGCCCTCGACGGCGCGTAATGCTGCCGCCGCACTCCACATTCCGTGGGCGATGGTCTTCGGGAAGCCGAAGGCCTTGGCGCCCAGGGTCGAAACGTGGATCGGATTCCGGTCTCCGGATACCGCAGCATACCGGGAGATGACCTTCTGATCCACCCTCAGTGTGGAAGTCGGGACCGGCGGAATTTCCACCTCCGGTGGGTCCTTCCTGGGCTGCCCCGACAGTGAAGTCCGTTGCTGATGAAGGAACGTGGAGGTCTGGCGCCACACCGGTTCCCTGCCGACCGCGACCTCGCTCACCACGTCGACCAGCAGACCCTTGCGGTGTTCGCGCATGTTCTCCGCGTGTACCCGCACGTCGAGCGGTTCGGTGACGGAGATGGGCCGGTACTGTTCGATCACGTTCTCGGCGTGTACCGAGCCGACGGCTGCGAACGGAAACCCTTTGGACACCATGAGTTTCATGACCACCGGGAAGGTGAGCATGAACGGGTAGGTGAGCGGCAGGGTGTCGCCGAACGTCAGCCCGCACACCTTGGTGTACTCGGCGAGGTTGTCCGGATCCACGCGCAGACCACGAAGGACGAGCGTGTCGTCGGGCAGCGTGTCGCCCTTGGCTCCCACGACCGGAAGTGCCGACAGCACAGCACGGCCGTAGACGCCGAGAACCGAAGGGCTCGAATCGAGTTCGATGACCGCCATCAGGCCCCCAGCATGGACTGACCGCACACGCGGACGACCTGGCCGGTCACGGCGCTCGACGCGGGGCTCGCGAACCACGCCACGGTTTCCGCGACGTCGACCGTCTCGCCACCCTGCTGCAACGAACTCATCAGTCGTCCGCCTTCGCGGGTCGCGACCGGGATGGCCGCGGTCATCGCGGTCTCGATGAAGCCCGGGGCGACGGCGTTGATCGTGATGTTCTTCTCGGCGAGGACCGGAGCGGTGGCCTGGACCAGTCCGATGACCCCGGCTTTGGACGCACCGTAGTTGGTCTGGCCACGATTGCCGGCGATCCCCGCGATCGAGGAGACATCCACGACGCGGCCGCCCTCCTTGAGCGCGCCCTTCTCGACCAGGACATCGGTGATCTTCTGGGGTGCAACGAGATTGACGCCTATGACGGCGTTCCACCGGGCGTCGTCCATGTTCGCGAGCAGCTTGTCGCGGGTGATGCCCGCGTTGTGCACGATGATGTCCGCTCCGCCGTGGCGTTCGAGAAGGTGCGCCGCGAGCTTGTCGCCTGCGTCGGGCGCGGTCACGTCGAGGGCGAGCGCAGTGCCGCCGACCTTGTTGGCGGTCTGCGCGAGTGCTTCCCCGGCCGCGGGGACGTCTGCCGCGACAACCGTGGCGCCGTCGCGCGCAAGGACCTCCGCGATGGTGGCGCCGATGCCGCGCGCCGCACCGGTGACGACGGCGACCTTTCCGGCGAGGGGCTTGTCCCACGACGCCGGAGCGGTCGCGTCGCCGTCTCCGATGCGGATGACCTGACCGTCGACGAAGGCGGATTTCGCCGAGAGCAGGAACCGCAGGGTCGATTCGGCGCCGGACAGTCCGGTCGACGCCTTGGGCGAGACGTAGACGAGTTGGGCGGTCGCACCGCGGCGAAGCTCTTTCGCGAGGCTGCGGGTGAATCCTTCGAGCGCGCGCTGCGCGATGCGTTCGTCCACCGACGACGCGTCCTCGGGCGTGGTGCCGAGAACGACGACGCGTCCGCTCGGGGCCACGTTTCGGATCGCGGGCTGGAAGAAGGTGAAGAGCTGTTCGAGGCCCGCGGAGTCGGTGATGCCCGTAGCGTCGAAGACGAGTCCGCCGAACGACGTGTCGGCGGGGTCGGCGATCGGGTAGTCACTCAACAGCGACCGGATCGGCTCGATCAGCCGGCCGTTGCCACCGACGAGGAGCGGCCCGGGGAGTGCGGGTTCGCCGGGCTGGTAACGCCTGAGCTTCTCCGGCTGCGGCAGGCCGAACTGCTTGGCGAGGAAAGATCCGGGTGCGGACGAGATGAGCTGGGCGTAGAGCTTCGGAGCGCCCTTGGCTTCTGCCACGGTTCCACCTTCTTCTTTTCGGTCGTCGATGCAGTGGTCGACAACAAACTTACCCGTGAGTAAGAATAGTAACCAGAATTCGAGTCCATCTGAATCCGGGAGACACCAGTGACCACCAAAGCCCGTTCCACGCAACAGCGCCGTGTCGCCGTCCTCGGGGGCAACCGGATCCCGTTCGCACGGTCCGACCGCAAGTACGCGCGCGCATCGAACCAGGACATGTTCACCGCGACACTCGACGGCCTCGTCGGTCGCTTCAACCTCCAGGGCGAACGCCTCGGCGCAGTCGTCGGTGGCGCCGTTCTCAAACACAGCCGTGACTTCAACCTCGTCCGGGAGTCGGTCCTGGGCAGCGCACTCAGCCCGTACACGCCCGCATGGGACCTCCAGCAGGCCTGCGGCACGGGTCTGCAGTCGATCATCTCTGTGGGAGACGCGATCGCCGCCGGCCGCATCGAGGCCGGCATCGGCGGTGGCGTCGACACCACCTCCGACGCACCCATCGCCGTGAGCAACGAACTCCGCGAATTCCTGCTCTCGCTGAACCGGGCACGCGGCACCGGAGCACGCGCCAAGCTGCTCGGCAACGTCCGTCCGTCGATGCTCGGCATCGAGATCCCCCGCAACGGCGAGCCCCGCACCGGTCTGTCGATGGGCGAGCACGCCGCGATCACCGCCAAGGAATTCGGGGTCCGCCGCGAGGATCAGGACGAACTGGCCGTCGCGAGCCACCGCAACATGGCCGCGGCCTACGATCGCGGATTCTTCGACGATCTGGTCACCCCGTTCCTCGGCCTCACCCGCGACGACAATCTGCGGCCCGATTCGTCGGTCGAGAAGCTGTCGACGCTGAAGCCGGTGTTCGGGAAGAAGCTCGGCGACGCCACCATGACGGCGGGTAACTCCACTCCTCTCACCGACGGCGCTTCCGCGGCGCTTCTGTCCAGCGAGGAGTGGGCGGCGGAACGGAAGCTTCCGGTGCTGGCGTACCTGGTGGACTCCGAGACCGCCGCGGTCGACTACATCCACGGCGGCGACGGCCTGCTCATGGCTCCCACCTATGCAATTCCGCGTCTGCTGCAGCGCAACGGGCTGACGTTGCAGGATTTCGACTTCTACGAGATCCACGAGGCATTCGCATCCGTGGTGCTCGCCACGCTGCAGGCGTTCGAGTCGGAGGATTACTGCAAGGGCAAGCTCGGACTCGACGCACCCCTCGGATCGATCGACCGCACCAAGCTCAACGTCAACGGTTCTTCACTCGCGGCCGGGCATCCGTTCGCGGCGACCGGTGGACGCATCGTGGCGGCGCTCGCCAAGATGCTGCACGAAAAGAAGCAGGAGACCGGGCAGCCGGTCCGCGGCCTCATCTCCATCTGCGCTGCCGGTGGCCAAGGTGTGACCGCAATTCTCGAGGCGTAGACCACACCGAACGAAAAAAATCCGGTAGGTCTGTAACGCCTCGGCGAGCACAGCGATAGACCGGTCGACCCCGTGTTGCTGCCTGACCCCCGACCTGGTAGCAACACGGGGTTTCTGCATTCCGGCCGCAGCACGGTGAAACCGGGGAACTACTCTGGGTGTGGTAACCGGCGCACGGGGTTTCCGTCCCGGCGCGCCCAGTTGGTGAAGGGATTTGGGTGAGCGGCACACACGGGACCGACGGCTCCGAACACGAGAACGACGACGTTCGACCGGCCGAGCCCGATTCGCGGGGTTCGTCGGCAGGCGAGGCAGACAGTTCGTCGGCTCCGACCGAGCAGTTCGCTGCTTTTTCGGCGCCGCGGGTCCCGGAGACTCCCCGTGAAGAGCCTGCCGACCCCGGCACCGAGCCGCCGGAGCCTGAGAAGCCGCAGTCCGGCACGCCCCACTCCGGGACGCCGCAGCCCGAGACGGCAAAACTCGAGACCGCGCGCCCCGAAACACCGCGCCCCGAGACACCGCGCCCCGAGACCGCACGTCCCGAGACGGACCCGTCCGAAGCGGCCACGGCGGTGATTCCGGTGGTGACGCAATCCGGTCGCGAAGACGCGTCCACCGCCCGTATCCACCGCTCGTCGGATGCCTCGTCCGCGAAGCCCGCCGGAAGTACACCGCTGCCTTCGTCGGCTCCGGATTCCCGCAACGCGCCGCCCCCGGCATCGCCTCCCA
The DNA here is from genome assembly GCF_049311045.1 of Rhodococcus sp. 7Tela_A2. NCBI lineage: Bacteria > Bacillati > Actinomycetota > Actinomycetes > Mycobacteriales > Nocardiaceae > Rhodococcus > Rhodococcus sp. 7Tela_A2. Next base: position 4,417 of record NZ_JAXION010000149.1, read on the forward strand.
CACCGCCGCCGGGTTCACCGCCCCCGGTCGCGCCTCCGCCCGGTGGCAACTCCGGATCGTCCGGCGACGGATCGGGCTCCTGGTGGTCGGGCGTGCCCAAGCGCACGGTCGCGCTGGTCGTCGGCGGAGTCGTCGCCTTGCTCGCCGTGCTGTACGTCGCAGACCTCGCGGTCAGTTCCGGCAAGGTGCCGCGCGGCGTCACCGTTGCCGGCATCGAGATCGGCGGGGAGTCGCTCGACGAGGCCGAAGCGCACCTGCGTCAGGTGCTCAGCGAGCGCCTCGACGAGCCCGTCCCGGTTGTCGCCGGGGAGACGAGCGGGGAAATCGTGCCTGCTCAGGCGGGGATCGGTATCGATTGGGATGCGACGCTCGACCGCGTCGGATCGCAGCCTCTGAACCCCTTCACGAGATTGGCCTCGTTCTTCGGCGACGAGGAGATCGGCGTCGTCTCCACCCGAGACGACGCGACCCTCGCCGTTGCCATCGACGAGTTCACGGCGGCCGCCGCGTATTCGCCTCGCGAGGGCAACATCGTGTTCGAGGGCGGTACCCCCGTCCCCGTCACCCCGCAGCCCGGTCAGCGCGTAGATGTCGCTACCGCATCCGACGTGTTCGCCGAGCGCTGGGCATTCGGTGAAGTGTCGCTGCCGGTCGAGCAGGTCGATGTCACGGTCACGCGTGAGGGCCTGGACCGCGCCCTCGCCGACATCGCCGTTCCGGCGGTCTCCGCCGACCTCGTCGTGCGCGGCAAGGACGGGACGCCGGCGACCCTCGCTCGCGACCAGATCGGTGCGGTGCTGTCGTTCGTGCCGGACGGCAAAGGCGGATTGACGCCGGAATACCATCCCGAGGCGGCCGTCGAGATTCTCGCGCCTCAGCTCCGGCCGACGGAAACCGAGCCCCGCGACGCCCGGATCGAGATCCAGGGCGGACGTCCCGCGGTGGTGCCCGGTGTGAAGGGCGAACTCGTCGACTGGGCCAAGACCCTCGAAACGTTCCCCGAACTGCTCGCCGTCACCGACGACCGGGTCGTCGAGGCGGTCTATCAGACCGTGGACCCTGCGCTCACCACCGAGGCAGCCGAGAAGCTCGGCATCAACGAGGTCATCGGGGAGTACACGACCGGCGGTTTCGAATACGCGTCCGGTGTCAACATCCGCCTGGCCGCCGCGGAGATCAACGGTGCGGTCCTGAAACCGGGAGAGACCTTCTCCCTCAACGGGTACACCGGCCCCCGCGGCGCAGCGGAGGGCTACGTCGAATCGGGCATCATCGAGGCGGGACGCCCCGGCAAAGCGGTCGGCGGCGGCATCAGCCAGCTGGCGACCACGCTCTACAACGCGTCCTACTTCGCGGGCATGGAGGACGTGGCCCACACCGAGCACAGCTACTACATCTCCCGCTATCCCGCCGCCCGTGAGGCCACTGTCTTCGAGGGTGCGATCGACCTGCAGTTCCGCAATCCGTTCGAGACGGGCGTGCTCATCCAGACGATCACCACCGGTTCCGACGTCACCGTGCGTCTGTGGGGGACCAAGACCGTGGACGTGCAGTCGATCACGGGTGAGCGCACGAACTTCACCACGCCGAACACCATCACGTTGCCTGCCGGCCCCGGCTGCATCGCGTCGAGCGGAGCCCAGGGATTCACGGTCTCCGACACTCGTGTCGTGACCGACGCAAAGACGGGTGCGCAGATTTCGAACACGACGCGGACGGTGCGCTACGACCCGGTGCCGATCGTCAAGTGCGTCGAGCCCGACGACAAGGACGGTGCGGACTCCGAAGGTGATCAGGGCGCGGGAGGCGACGCGCCCGCTCCGGCGAGCCCGGCGCCGGCGCCCGCGTCGTCGACGCCCGCGAGCGCTCCGGCCGGTGAAGCACCGGCGCAGGCGCCCGCGGAGGGCACCGCGTCCGATGCGGCCGACCCGATCGCGGAGCCGGAAGCCGCGGCGCCCGCGCGGAGACAGCCCGAGTCCGTGACTGCACCCGGGAACTGAGATTCGGCCGGTCCCGCTGAGCGAGATTCCACGTCGGGGAGTGTGACGCCGCTCATAGCCTCGGCGGCATGACCACACACATCAGCGCGGAGTCGTCGGCCGTCGAGCTTCTCGCAGATCAGCAGGCCGAGTTCCGTTCTCAGCGGACGAGTTCTCCCGCGGAACGCCGGGCCCGCATCCAGCGGGTGATCGACATGCTCGTCGCCCGCTGCGACGAACTGGTCGAGGCGATCGACGCCGACTTCGGTGGACGTCATCCGGGCTACACGACCGTCAACGACGTGCTCGGCTCGGTGACCGCTCTGAAGTACGCGCGCGATCACCTCGACGGCTGGATGCAGCCGGAGCAGCGGACGGTGTTCGCGCCGTACGACCAACTCGGTGCTACCGCTGCGATCCATTACCAGCCCAAGGGCTCGGTCGCGATCATCGGAACGTGGAACGCTCCGGTCTACACCCTGATGGGCCCACTCGCCGGTGTCCTCGCAGCCGGCAACCGCGCGGTGCTCAAACCGTCCGAGGTGGTCCCGCGCACCGCGCAGGTGCTGGCCGAGGCGGCCGCCGAGTTCCTCGATCCCGTGGACGTCGCGGTGGTCACCGGTGGCCCGGATGTCGCGCGGTCCCTCACGTCGCTGCCCTTCGACCACATCGTCTTCACCGGTGGTGTGGCCGCCGGTCGCTCGGTGCTCGAGAACGCTGCCCGCAACCTCGTCCCGGTGACCCTGGAACTGGGCGGGAAGTCGCCGGTGATCATCGGGCGCTCGGCCGACCTCGACACGGCGGCGTTTCGGATCGCGGTTGCCAAGGCCACCAACGGAGGTCAGCTCTGCGTCAACGCCGACACCGTGTACGTGCCCGCCGAATCCCTCGAGTCGTTCGTTTCGGCGATAACCCGGTCCTACGCGGAGTTGCTGCCCACGGTGGCCGGAAATCCGGACGCCACCGCGATCGTCGATGACCGGCATGCCGCACGGATCGACGGATACGTCAGCGAGGCAGCAGGACTGGGCGCACGAGTCGAGGTGGCTCCGGACGAGCCGATCAGCACCGAGGAACGCCGTCGGCCGCTGCGCTTGGTGCTCGACCCGCCAGAGTCTGCGGCGATCTCGCGGGAAGAGATCTTCGGACCCGCCCTGGTGGTGCGGACATACGACGATCTCACGCACGTCCTCGACACCGTCAACTCGGGTCCGAAACCCTTGGCGCTGTACTACTTCGGGAGGGACGCCGACGAGCAGCGCACCGTCGTCGACGGCACCACGTCCGGTGGCGTCACGATCAACGACGTGCTGATGCACGCGGGGATGCTCGACGCGCCGTTCGGCGGTGTCGGTGAATCCGGGATGGGTCACTACAACGGTCGCGAAGGATTCCTCGAATTCAGCCACGCCCGAACAATTTTCGAGTCACCGGAACATGATCCGCGCCGCGAGTGGGGAATGTTGCCGCCGTACGGCGAGGGATACCGCGCCGCGATGGCGGCTCAGATCACCCCGTGACGGCCCGGCTACCCCACGCTCGCCCCCACCCCGAGGAGAACACCTGATGAAGACCCGTGGCGCGATTATCCGCACAGCACCCGGTACCTACGAGATCGCCGACCTCGAGTTGGACGAACCGCGCCACGGCGAACTGATGGTCCGGATGGTGGCCGCAGGGCTGTGTCATTCCGACGACCACATCGCCACCGGTGACCACGCGGTCGGCAGTTACCCCATCTGCGGCGGTCACGAGGGTGCCGGTGTGGTGGTGCAGGTCGGACCCGGCACCACGGGATGGAGCGAGGGCGACCATGTGGTGTTCTCGTTCCTGGCTGCGTGCGGACGGTGCCGCTGGTGCGCGAAGGGCCTCCAGAACCTGTGCGATCGAGGTGCGGCGATCATGACCGGCAGCCGCCCCGACGATCCGGCGAGCTTCCGGCTGAGCCTCGACGGCGTCGAGGTCGCACAGACGTGCGGCCTGTCCACGTTCAGCGAATACACCACCGTCAGCGTCGATTCCGCGATCAAGGTGGACAAGGATCTCCCGCTCGACAAGCTGTGCCTGCTCGGCTGCGGTGTCGGCACCGGATGGGGCGCGGCGGTCAACTCCGCAGAGGTGTATCCCGGGCAGACCGTCATCGTGCAGGGAATCGGCGGAATCGGCATCAACGCCGTGCAGGGAGCCGCGCACGCCGGAGCGGCCCACATCATCGCCGTCGACCCGGTGGAGTTCAAGCGCGAGAGTGCACTGCGGTTCGGTGCGACCCATGCCGTCGCGGGTATGACGGAGGCCACCGAGATCGCACGTTCGTACACCAACGGGCAGGGCGCCGACGCCGCGATCGTCACCGTGGGCGTGACAACCGGCGAGCACATCGCGGAGGCGTTCTCGTCGATCCGGAAGGCCGGCACCTGTGTGGTGACCGGTCTCGGGAAGATGACCGACTTCGGGATCCCTATCAGCGCCATGGAATTGGTGCTGTACCAGAAGCGACTCCAGGGCTCGTTGTTCGGCGCCTTCGCGCCGACCGCCGACATCCCTTGGATGATCGACCTCTACACCTCGGGCAAGCTCATGCTCGACGAGCTGGTGACGTCCACCTACAAGCTCGACGACATCGCCCAAGGCTTCACCGACATGCACGAGGGCAGGAATCTGCGCGGGGTGGTCGTGTTCTGATCGAGCGGTAACCGGACGACGGGGGGGGCCCCCGCGGGAGAGGGGGGGGGGCC
>NZ_JAXION010000150.1:0-9089 GCF_049311045.1 Rhodococcus sp. 7Tela_A2
CCGACTCCGCCAGGACGGACGGAGTGCAACTGCCCGTGGCCGGAAAAGCCTCGTACACAAGAGAACTCTCCCTCGACAAGCCATCGAGATCTCGGTGGAACAACGCGTCACGTCCGTCGTCACGCCCGAGCACCGGACCGCATTCCTCCGCCACCTCGTGCGCATTGCCCCAGAGGTCTGCTAGCTGAATCGCGGCTTTCGGCCACATCGCGTACCGATGGAGGTTGCGGGTCAATGAGAGCGCCACGGGCTGCTCAGTAGGTGCTCGGTAGCTAGGCCAGCTCAGATAGATCACCGCCAGTGTCACGGACGTGCCAGGAGGACACCCTTCGGCTACCTCTTGCCCTTAAGCCCCTTTGTAGCCTGGTCGTGTCGCAATCCGGATGTATGGCACCGGGCAAGGTCCACCCCGGTCAAATTCGCCCCTTCCACCGAGGCTTGGTTAAGATTCGTGGACTCGACTCGCGCGTTGGACAGATTTGCGAGATCCAGGCGAGCATTCCCAAGATCCGCATATTCCAGGTCAGCACCTTCGAGTCTCGCTCGAAACATATTTGCTCGCACGAATACCGCTCCAGAGAGGTCTGCACCGGTGAAATCGGCACCAGTCAAATTCGCATTGGCAAGACTCGCATGATTCAAGTTTGCACCACTAAGATTCTCATTCGAGAGGTCGATATCGGATAAATCGGCTCTAGCGAACGAGCAGTCGACCAATTTCCACGACTTAAAAGAGGGCTCGCTAAGCGTCCGCCTTTTATTGATCGACAGGATGATCGTTTTCCGAACCTCCAGCTCCGGAGCACCCTGTTCATCGGAATAGAACCGGCCCATTGGTGTCCGAAGGTATGCACGCAGTAGGTCAACGCAGACCTGACGTTCGTCGTCGTTATCGTTCCGATGCCAGTCATCCGCGAGCGCAACAATTGCGTACGCGCCAGCCAACCGTATGGCCGCGGACTCGTGGGCTAGCTGCTCGGCAGCCGTGGTGTACCGGCCACGCAATGCTTCTGTGCGCTCCAGTTCGTGTTTATCGTCGAAGTGTCGATCCGCCTGTTTGCGGTTGTACCACGCAACTGACGCAGCGATCACAGCGGACAACAACACGGCCGCGCTGGCAATTAGCGTCGCCCACGGCTGGGTCAGATCTGACATGCTCGGCACGTTAGCAAACACCACCGACGGGCTCCCAGATCACTCCATGTGAAGGTCCGTCTTAAAAACTTGGCAAGCTCCGTCCACAGCCTGATGCAACTCCTTTCGTTGCGGTTCAGTCATGCTTCCTAGTTCCGTGAGGAGATCCCCGTCAAACAATGCATTTACCTTTCTGAGCTCGTCATGGGATTCGTCGAGGCCCAGTAAGCGCAGCCTGACTTGTGCGACGGCGCGGCGTCCCCGATTTGATACGTAACCGTCCGCCGCGGACCACATTCGAGCTCCACTCTTTTGGGCGCTTACTTCATGGTCTAAGCCGATTACCACTAAGAGACCTTCTTGTAACGCACCCGCCGCTTCCACGAGCGCTTCAAGACGATCCGCCCGCAATTGCTTCTTCACTTCCGCCTTCTGTGACTCGCGGTGCAGAAACCGCTGAGTCGCAAGCTGCCGGTTCGTGTTCGAATTGTTCGCTCTGATCTGACGCTTGACGCCAGACCAAGCGATCCCCGCAGCAACTAAGGCAATGCCCGCGGCAATTAACGTTGCAACAGGTTGCGTCAGAAGACCTGGATCGTCCTGGGTGAGAAGCCCCACAAGGTCCGCCGGCACCACTACCTCTGGCTCCACATCAACCTCCGGAACGACCACCGCTTCGCCCCCTGAAGGCGGAGGTGCAGGAGGATCAGGAACATCCTGAGTTCGCATCATCGAACCGTTCATGTGACTCCCCTCAAGCGCGACAACCAAGGGTACTCGGAGAGGACGACCTCCCCAAAAGCTGACCGATGCATGCATCAATCATCGTTTGCGCAGCTGGGAAGGGTTTCCGAACCCGATTTTGCTACGCTCCGTCGCGTGAATAATCGCGATGACACGGACCGGGAGGCTCAGTGGGCGGCTAAGCCAGACAGTCACCCACCCCACGTGCCTCCCGAACTCACGGAACTGGCCGTTTGGGCGAACGCAACACAGCGTCCCCACCTCATCGAAGTGGAGAACAGCGCCCCAGCATGGCTCATTCTGGACCACTTGTGGAGGAAACTTCGCGAGGTGGTGCATCTCGTGCACGACCCAGTGGGCGCGGGTGAGGAGCGGCAAGCTCGGCGCGAGCGAGTACGAGCAGAAATCCCAAGCGTCGCTCAACGATCCAGTAAAGCAGGCGGCGCTACGGGAACGCTCCTAGAGTTCAACGGCGTCGAGGACTGAGAGGCAGCACCGGTGGTTCAGCACCTACATACAAATTGCCGCGAAGCCTGCCAACACCCGATCGCATACTCATACGAAGGGGCCGCGAGAGCCGTCTCCATGTCCGCCGAATTCCTCCGCAAGTAGGTGCCTCGTGGCCGTCTTTGCTACCGGAAGATCGGCCGCCCATCACTATCCCGCATAGCGAGCTCGTTCGCTGGTACAACACATGATTCAGGCCCGATCGGATAGCAGCGAGCCCGGCGTGAGGCTCCGCAGCCAATCTGAACCACTTGCAGGATGCTCCGTCCAGGATTAACCCTGAGAACCCGTAGAGTCGTGGACGGACCCTGCGGCAGTGGGCGAAGCGCTGCGGCGCACCGGGCTCACTTCCGACCGGATCATCCAGCGCCACAGCCGACCTTTCGAGACCTCGTGACGCATCCCGCGACTAGTTTGCGAGTTATGCACGGCGACGCTGTACTTCGAGTTGTTTAGCTCGCAGCCGGGGAGATCGACTACTCCACGAGTCCTGCGTGCGGAGTAGAGCATCGCCGATTTGCTCGAAGGTTAACTTCAGGTGATCGTGTAGGTGATTGCCGTTGTCCGCGAGGGAGAGGATGCGGTCGATTCCGTCTGCAGCGTTCGGAAAGTTGCCGAGATGGAGATTGGCGATGACTTCGAAGTTGTCGAACATCACGCGGTCGTAGACGGAGGCGTTCGGTGGGCGAACGCGCTGGACCAGTTCGAGGGCCTGGGATGCGTATCCACCGCTGAGTAGGTTGTGGATCTGCATGACATGACCCAATTGTGGCATCTCAGTCACTGTTTGCATGGAAGCGAACTCGAGCAGTCGGACTGCGAGCCGCTTCATTTCGCGATCCTCGAACTTTTTCGCTGCCTGGCCGGCCTGAATCGATAGCGTTGCAATCACGCCGCCCAGGCGTGGATTGCCGATTGTTCCGAACTTTCTCAGCTCCGCCAAGGCACGCCGGGTGAGCGCCTTGGCCCGGTCAACGTCCAAACCTCCGAGCATCGCGTCTGCCACGGAGTCGCAGGCTGCCTTTGTCACCATGCCCTGGGCGTGTGGGGTAAGGGCGACTCCCTGGATCTCAGTGAGTGCCGTTTCAATTATGTCGATACTTCGAGTGTATTCGCCCTGGGAGGCGGCACAGTTCGCGATCTCGCAGGCGAGGTACAGTTTGGCGCAGCGAAACACATAGAGCTGGTGCTCGTCGGAAGTATCGGGAACCGCGATCCTGTCAACCAGTTCAAGAATCCACTCGCCGTGCACTAGCAGCTGCTCGAGCGGGAAGATGGCGCCTTCGCGCCGAAGCTGGATTAGCCAGCCGTAGGCGCAAGCCATCAGCATTGTGAGGAGGTCAAGCATCCGTTCAGTGGGCGCTGCCTGCTTATAGATTGCACGCAGGATCTCGTGGACAAGCGGATGAACAGTGATCGTGTCACTCGCGGGATTGCTAATGCCAGACGAGTCGAGGTAGCTGCGTCGCGTGGCAATCGTCTGGGTTCGAAGGGTCACCAGGACTCTGTTCCGCTGTGCTTGGTCAGCGATCTCGGGTAACGGAGGATCGGTGAGATCCATCGTGGTTGTCTGGTGGACGGTTTGAAGGAGAAGATTCAGTGGAATCAGTTCTGGTGCGAGGAAGGCAGAGTGATACACCAACGCCTGCGTCATTCGTCTGTCTTCGTCGAGAACGTCAGCTCCGCTACCAAGTTGGGCAACCGCATGTCGGACCGCGGCGAATGCCGTCCGATCGAAACCCTCAGGAACCGAGGTCTGATCGGCAAGTGCGTCGAGGCCAGCGAAGTACTCTCGTGAGAGCTGCGAGATGTCTTCATCCGCGTTGCGGAAGTGCAAGGCCGCCATCGCGATTGCGAGTGGGACACGGCCGAGTCGGTTGACGATGTCGGTGACCACCATGGTGCGTGTGCCAGGTTCGATCTGTGCATAGGTTTCGAAGCACGCCGAGGCTTCGTCTTCAGTGAAGGGATCTACCGGAATCGATTTGGCGGTGTGCCACCACCCCGTGCTGTTAGTGGTGGTGACGATCACGAAGCCACACCCGCTCGTGGGGACGAACCGCTCAATATCCTTTCTCTGACGCGCGCCGTCGAAGACGATAACGGATGGACCACCCATGCGGGCGAACTGGCTTTGGAAAGCTGATGCAACGTCGACCACGGATTCAGCCTCTACACCGAGTTGCCTGATGACGTCCTTGAACTTGGCCTCGATCAGGCCTTCCGTGCGGCAGTCGATCCACATAACGTGTTCGTAGAAATGTCGATTGAGATGGCAGAAGTCGGCGGCGATGGTGCTCTTCCCGAACCCAGTGACGCCTGTCAGTACTGACACTTTCGGGTTTCGGGCATTGACGCTGAGGGTAAAGAGCTCGGTGAGTTCTGCGAGTTCAGAAGTTCTAGCCACGGCGGAGACCAAGCGCGGTACCTCGATAAGTGGTGCGCCCCAGTCAAAGCGCCTGAGCGCGTGGGCAATTTGCGCGTCTGGCGTGCACAGCAGGGTCAGGAGTTCGTCGGCTGTGCGACGCCTGGGGGTGACGTTGGCAGCTGCTTCGAAGATTGAGTCCATCACCAGTGCTGCGAGGAGACTCGCTGAGCTGAGACCTTGTCCAAGGGCCCGGTCGCCTCTGATCCTGCGGATGAGATCGAGAAGCGACTGCTTGATGTCTGTGAGCTTCCGGTCGTCGCGCACGACAGACCTGACCGGACCGTCTTGGCTACCCGTGATCTCCGACGCAGCAAGCACATACTGCTGGCTTCCATCCGGCAGGTCGGTGGGCTCTGCACATGCTTTTCTGAGCTTTTTTGCAAGGCGCTTATTGGTGAGGATGATTGCTTCCTCACCGCCGGAGCTCATCCGCTTGAAGATGGATTTGGTGTCGGAGTACCTGAGTGCGTTCAGTTCCGATGGAACTCGAGACGCTTTGACCTGGATTCGCCGAGTGATTGTGCCATCTACCTCGACAGCGAAGTCCACGACGTCATCGTCCTCATCGCTGGTGGCGGCAAGATCCCTGCTGGTCGGTTCGACGATGAGGGCAACTTCGTCGAGATTGCCCGTATGGGTCGTGATTATTCGGAGAAACTGCTCGGCCGTGACCAGGTACTGGTACCTGTAGCCGAACGCCGCAACGCCACCTCCGTCGGTTGTCACTTCATCTCCATATCGTCGATTTGGGCGGGACCGGGTAACAGCGACAGATTAGAATGGAACGCCGACTGACTTCCATCGATAGGTTGGACGTTACGTTCGCGCTCGCGTTTGACATTTGCGCGTGCGGCATCGAGCGACCGGCCTAGTTTGGCCTTCTCGATCTCGACCTCGCGGAGACGCTGACTTAGCGTCTGGACGAGTGCGCGAAGTTCGGCGTTCTGCTCGACGAGATGATTCTCTTCGGGATCAAAGAGTTCACCGGTGAGGTCGCTGATGCGGTTGCATCGATTGCACCTGCGCCCAGTGTATTCCGGGCCAACCCGGTAACAATCCCAACGATGGTCTATCGATCGCGGACACAGAAACGACGATCATGAACGTCGCGGCCGTGGACGTCGCCCCAAATCTTCAGCTGACGCTCGACCGGATCGAGTCCGACGACAGTCCTGTCTACGAGCTGACGATCGGGGCGCCCGATGGCTGTGACGGCTTCCCGATGATTGATCCGGCCGACATTCCGGCGATGATCGACGCCCCGACCGGCCTGTACCGCACCTATCACGCGAACCTCTATCGCGACGCGTGCGGCGCCTGATCGCGGCGGGTTGAGCCGGGCCGGTCATCTGTACCGACCCGCGCTTTGCACGCCGCGTTCCGTGTGCCTCTGCAATCCCCACCCCGATTCATCCGCTGTGCGCCCGTAGCAACGTCACGGGTGAGCCGCCTAGCCCGCGGTGTCGTCGCCCTTCAGAGGGGCCACAGCACCCTTTCTCGATCACACGTAGCTCACCGGCAACGGCGGACTTGAGCGGGAACAGAGTGGCATCTGTAGAGCGTGGAACATCCCAGCCCCGGAGGCCTAGCGAGTAATTCCCGTGGCCTGGTGCACACCAACCGACCGAAGCGAACGACCGACCGGCGTAGTAGGCATCCGTACCCTGTGCGCTACGGGGTACGGGGTACGGGGTACGCCCTGCCCTCCCACTGCTCCACTCTCTCCCGGCGTGATCCGAAAGAAGGCCCCGGGCCTAAGTCCTACGTTCAAGTTACACGGCACGAAGGAATCGCCCCGTAACATGCACGCATGAGCACGATGGGAAACGCGGACCGGCTTCGCTGCGAATACTGCAACGGTCCCGTGGATTATGAGATCAAGGGAATCGAAGCCTTCGGAGTAAGCGGGCCAGTGCGACGGGACATATTCTTTTACTGCCACAATTCCTGTGACATGGCGCAACGAACCGGGGATTGCGGACATTCGCCGAGGCAGATGCCCTCATAGCGCATCGCGGGACCCTCGCGGGTATTCCCGAAACCCTCGCGAACCCTCATCCGGTCAACGGAGTTCATACATCAGTGCGAACAACGCATCGAGCGCATCGCGGTATTCATCGTGCGCCTGCTCCAACATCGCTCTAGCAGCGTCCCGCTTCTTGTAGTCCCACTCCATTGGAATCGAGAGCCACTCAGGATCACCGGGCGAGGTCGGCCCGTCACCAGCGGGCCAGAGATATGCGTAGAGCTGCTCGCGAAACTGCCCGGCGCTTTGGACCATCCTCGACCATGTATCGGCAAGCTGGACATCGGTAGCTTTTCGTGGCTCAGTAACCCATTTCTTGTGCTGTGTCCTAAGAACGTCATCGAACCACCTCGGTAGGTGCTTGAAGTCCACGTGATCCGTGAGGTGCCTGTAGAACTTTGACCCTGGCTGTATTTCTCCGAGTAGGTTGTCGAGAAGCTTAAGGTCTTTGTCCTTCTCCCGACGGTCGTACGCGGCGCGTGCTGCTTCCAGTTCGGACCGCACTGCGTCAAGCTCGGCCACCAGTCCAGAGGCCCGGGATCTCTCGCCCTCTAGTTCGCCGTTGAGGCGCGATATTTCCTCGTCCAGCTCTCCCCGTCGCACGGAATGAACGCCATCCAAGTAGAGCGCGATGAGAAAAACGCCGGCGCACGCGATCCATCCCGAGAGGCCATGTTCCCCTAGCCAAGAGCGGATATCGGGTATCGCGAACACGAGGACTGTGACGATCGCGCTGATTCCCCCAAGCCATGCATTCATGTTCCGAAACGCCGCTGAGACCATTTTCATGCCGAACAAATACCACAGCTGAATTGCTAGCCACCTCGCGAGTTCGTCACTCCGGGTCGGGAATCGTCGGAACGAAGTCCAGTCAAAGCAGCGATCCGGCCGTTTGCATGGTGATCCCGGCTCCAATCAATACCACGCCCCACCACATCAGCACGGCGTTCCTGCTCGCCTTCTCCGAGGTCTCTCGGTCGAGCATGTCGAGCCTGGAATCGAGCCCGCGCTGGGTCCTGTTGTCCAGCTCAGCGATCTTCCGCTCAAACTTCCGCTCAAGCTCGGCCACCGCGTTCCGATTTTGCCGAACCTCGCGTGCCAGCCACTCCAACTCTGACTCACCGGCGTATCGCACCTCGACGTCGGCGCTGACCTCGACGCCAATCGGTATCGTCACGTCTATCGTGACGCTATGCCGTGTGGTTCGTCCGAGTAATTGGCGTCCAAGCTCGCGGAGCTGCTCCCGAACCGTCTCCCGAATGCCGATCACCAGTCGGACCTGCCAAACGGTCAGCCACAATCCCCCGAGCTGCAGGAGTGCGCCAGCCACAACGAGAGTTACAGCGAGTGGGCTCATACGACGCATCACATCACGGCAAACTCCTGAGACCGGGCACCGTCCCTCACCCCAGTCCGGGACGGCCTCTACATTGCTCTGGTGGAGCAGAAGAATGATGGGCTGGATTTCATGCCGGCGTGGTTCTGGAAACCAAGCCGCGGCACCTACACGTGGTCGGCCGGAATCGTCCTGACCGGTAGCGTCGCCTGCATCATCGCGTCGAACGTTCGTGAAGTCTGGGGCGTGGAGGTGTTCGCGTATGTTCTGTCCGCGATCGGAACGTTTGCCGCCGTGGCAGTCGCGCTCTGGGTTGCGCTTCGAGAGCATCTGAGGGAAGCTACACGGGCCCGAGCGGAGACTGCCACTCATGCCAAGCTCGTTCGCACCGTGTATGGCCGCGGCGACAAAATCCTTCCAGTCTCGACCGTTCGGATCATCAACTACGGCCAATTCCCCATCACCGATGTGCAATTACTCCGACTTGTCGACGGGGACGGCAAGGATGTGGAGTTCACCCTCCATTCGGTCATTGGGCAGTTCCACTCGTTGCAAGCGGACTTCCTGATAAACGGGCCGGAAGGTATGAGTCTCCCTCTATCTGTGGGTTCGGATGCTCTTGAGCTTTCGCCAGTAATCTCGTTTGTGGACGCCAACGGCGTGAAGTGGACGCGATCAGGCAATGGTGAACCCGAACGCGTCCTCAAGTCCGACTCCAGGACGACTCCATAGAGCTAGCGGGGGCTCATCAGTCGACGGTGAGGTGGCGCGAACCTCATCACACCATCCGGACATGATTGGCGTCGAAGCGTCCCCAAGCGTCAGACCGCAACTCCCTCCAACGGGGCAGCTTCTCCCCCACCGACGCCTATCAGGGCAGGTCAGCCACCCCCGGCGGGGGGGAGGGGGAGACG
>NZ_JAXION010000151.1:0-9048 GCF_049311045.1 Rhodococcus sp. 7Tela_A2
CCCCCGGTGGGCCCGCGGGGGCGGGCTGGCGGCCGGGACAACGGCGGAAAGTCGTCCGCCACGATCGCGGCAAGCTCGACGAAGGCACGCCGGGTCGCAGGCCGCAACCGCTCGAGGTCGATCTCGGCTCCCTCCGCCAGATGCTCGTCGAACGGGACGACATGCAGTGCGCGGCACCGCGCGAGGAAGTGCGCGGTCAGCGCATCCATGTCGATCGTCGACGTGCCCGGACGCGGCGCGCTGATCACCACGACCGTGCGGTCGACCAGATCGTCGTACCCGTGGGCCTGCAACCAGTCGAGGGTCGCGGCAGCGCTCCGCGCGCCGTCGAGCGCGGGCGACCCCACCAGCACGAGGGCATTCGCCAGATCGAGTACTCCCCGCATCGCGGAGTGCATGATCCCGGTACCGCAATCGGTGAGGATGATGTTGTAGAAGACCTGGAGGATGTCGACGACAGCGCGGTAGTCGTCCTCGCTGAACGCCTCCGACACCGCCGGGTCACGTTCGCTCGCCAGCACCTCGAGCCGGCTCGGCGCCTGGGAGGTGTGCGCCCGGACATCGGAATAGCGCCGGATCGTGGGCGCTGCCGCGAGCAGGTCCCGGACCGTGGCGTCGGTCTGCTGCGGGATGCGCTGCGCGAGCGTGCCGAAATCAGGATTCGCGTCGACCGCCACCACACAGTCGCCACGTAACGAGGCGAACGTGGAACCGAGCCCGATCGTCGTGGTCGTCTTGCCCACCCCACCTTTGAGGGACAGCACCGCGATGCGGTAATCCCCCGAGATCGGCTGCCGGATTCGTTCCACGAGATGTTCGTGGCGAGCGCTCCCCGTGGAGTCGCCGGGCTCGAGGAGTCCCTTCGCGAACCGTTGCACACCACGGCGCCACCCGGCCGGCGAAGAACGACGGGATCGTCGGACCAGCACGTCCGACGCGAGATCGACAGTGGACGGCTGGTGCTCGAACGCGTGCGGGAGCAACGCCGACGGATCGTGTTCACCGGCCTGGTGCGGCGCCCAGGGTTCCTCGGCCTCGACCACCGGATCGGGACAGTCCTCCCCGGAGGCGTTCACCGGGGATGGTTCGGAAGCCGTGACGGACGGCTCGGTCTCTTCGGAGCGCGGCATGTCTTCGGATCGCGGCGCTCCGGGCTCCGGGCTCGGTGTCTCTCCCGCGTCGTCCGCCGCACCGGCCGGGGGCAGGAGTGGCGTTCCGAACGGGACCGACGCGACGGGGCGCTCGGCCGCCTGCACAGCGGTGGCAGCTGTCTCGGGCGTCTCACTCTTCGGTTCGGAGCCTGCCCCCTCGGGCCGGACCACCCGGCGGAAAGACTTCCGTGCCGGTGGTGGCTCACTTGCGGCAGGCGGCTGGTCCCGCAGCCACGCGGGCAGAGCATGGCCCGGTTCGTCGCGTCTCATCTGATCCCCCCGAATTCGATGGTGCGGCGCGCACGCTATCAATCCGGGCGGGACTGCGCACGTCCGCACCGGGCGAACCCCTGCGCGGAGGACAGTTCGCGCGGGCGACGAGGGCCGACGTTCCGGTCGTCAGGCCCGTGGATGTGCTTGCTCGTGCACGGCACGCAGCCGCGCGACGGACACGTGCGTATAGAGCTGGGTGGTTGCGAGGCTCGAATGCCCGAGCACTTCCTGGACCACTCTCAGATCCGCGCCGCCCTCGAGGAGATGGGTCGCGGCACTGTGCCGGAGTCCGTGCGGCGCGAGATCGGGGGCTCCGGGTATCGCCGACACCGCGTCGTGCACGACCGTGCGGACCTGGCGCTGGTCGATGCGTCCGCCGCGCTTGCCGAGCAGCAGCGCATCGCCGGACGACGGCCGCACCAGATGCGGACGGCCGTGATGCAGCCAGGCATCGAGCGCGTCGGCCGCCGGAACGCCGTAGGGCACCACCCGCTCCTTGTCACCCTTGCCGAGCACACGCAGCACGCGCCGCTCGCTGTCGACGTCGCCGAGGTCCATCCCGCACAGTTCGCCGACACGGATGCCCGTCGCGTACAGGACCTCGAGGATGACCCGGTCGCGGAGTGCCGACGGGTCGAGTTCCTGCGCACCCGATTTCGCAGCCTCCATGACCTCGATGGCCTGCTCGTCGTGCAGCACGGTGGGCAGTGTCCGATGTGCCCGCGCCGACGCGAGTCGCACTGCCGGATCCTGGTCGAGCCGCCCGGTCCGAACCAGCCAGGCCGTGAACGCCCGCGCCGTCGACGTGCGTCTCGCGATCGTGGTCCGTGCCGCGCCGGCCTCGACCTGCCCTGCGAGCCACGATCGCAGCGTCGCGAGGTCGAGGTCCGCGATGCGAGCGTCCGGGTTCGTTGCAGCCAGGTGGGCGAGCAGGGACCGGACATCGGTGGAGTAGGCGCGCACGGTGTGGGCGGAGCGGTTGTTCTCGAGGGCGAGGTGGTCGGCGAAATCGTCGAGGTGCACGGCGAGCGGGGGCGGCAGTTCTCTCGGACCGTCGGTTCGCATGGGTCTACCGTGCGCGGAGTCACCGCACGACGCAACGAGCCACGCCGTTACAGTTCGTTAGTGAGTAAAACAATCCCGTTGTCGATGCTCTGCGCGCTCGCGCTGCTGTCGGCGATCGCACCACTTTCCACCGATATGTACCTTCCCGGGCTCCCCGTCATGTCCGAAAGCCTCGGCACGACGACGGTCGGTGTCCAGCTCACCCTGACGACGTTCATGGCAGGTCTCGGCCTGGGACAGCTGATGATCGGGCCGCTCTCCGACGGCTGGGGGCGACGCCGACTGCTCATCATCGGCACGCTCGTCCTGGTGGCGAGCAGCGCCCTCTGCGCGCTGGCGCCGACGGTGGAGGTGCTGATCGCCGCGCGTCTTGTCCAAGGATTCAGCGGCGGAATCGGAATCGTCCTGGCGCGTGCGGTCATCGCCGACCGCGCGCGGGGCGATCAGGCCGCCAAGCTTTTCAGCATCATGATGATCATCGGCGGTATCGCGCCGGTAGCCGCGCCCCTGCTCGGCGGCGCGCTTCTCGGTCCCATCGGGTGGCGTGGCATCTTCTGGGTTCTCACGGCGCTGGCCGTCGCGATGACCGTCGCGGTGCTGCTCTTCGTCCCGGAAACCCTGCCGCCGGAGAAGCGGCACGGCGGCGGCTTCTCTGCCATGGCAGGCAACTTCGGGTACGTGCTGTCGCAGCGGCGGTTCGTCGGCTACGCCGCGACCTTCGCTCTCAGCTTCGGGGCGATGTTCTCCTACATCTCGGCGTCGCCGTTCGTGACGCAGGAGATCCTCGGACTCAGCCCGGGACAGTTCTCTCTCGTCTTCGCCGTGAATTCCGTCGGTCTCGTCGGCGGTAACATCGTCAACAGCCGGCTGATCGGACGTTTCCCGACGCGGTCGCTGCTGCGCGCCGGCGTCACCACCCTTTTCTGCGGTGGAGCACTCCTGCTGCTGTCGATCCTGGTCGTCGGGTACACACCTTGGCTGATCCTCCCGCTGATGTTCGTGTGCGTCAGCAGCCTCAGCTTCATCCTCGGTAACGCCACCGCGCTCGCCCAGTCGCAGGTCCCCAAGGCGGCCGGCACCGGTTCGGCGGTGATCGGCGCGTCCCAGTTCGGGCTCGCGGCACTCGTGTCGCCCCTCGTCGGACTCGGCGGCGAGGGCACCGCGGTACCGATGGCGATCTCGATCCTCGTGTGCGGGACCCTCGCGCTGACCGCGTTCACCGTGCTCACCAGGGAATCCCGCGTCGAGGCCGCCAGCGAGCCTGCGCACTGACGCAACGCGCCCCGTCGGCACGACGAGTGCGGCCCGGCGCCCCTCCCCGGGGACCCGGGCCGCACTCGTTGTGAATGCCGTTACGACGCTTCGATGGTCGCCAATTCCTGCTTCCAGGTCCGGAAGCCTTCTTCGGTACGACCACGACGCCAGTACCCGGAGATAGAGGCGCGGGCAGGACTCACGCCCCGGTCCTTTCGCAGGTACGGACGAAGATGCTTCATCACCGTCTCCGCCTCACCGTGCACGAAGACGTGGACGTCCCCGGCCGGCCACGGGAGCGACTTCACCGCGGCGACGAGCGGAGCGCTACCGTCGATCAGGTCCTGCGGTGCGTCGCCGGCAGCCACCCCACGATGCACCCAGTGCACCTCGACACCCGCCGGAACGGACAAGGGCAATTCGTCGGATACGCCCGCCACCTCGACGAATACCGCGCCCCGAGCATCGCCGGGCAGCGACTCGAGTGCAGCAGCGATCGCCGGGAGTGCCGTCTCGTCGCCCGCGAGCAGGTGGAAATCCGCGGCCGGATCGGGCCGGTATCCACCGCCCGGTCCGCGCACTACGACGTCGGTGCCGGGTTGCACGCTGCGCGCCCACGGTCCGGCGACACCCTGGTCACCGTGCACGACGAAGTCGATCCAGATCTCGCGAGCAGCCTCGTCGACCCGTCGCACCGTGTAGGTGCGGACCGCTGTGTCCTCCCCCGCGGGAAGTTCGATCTTGACGTAGCTGTCGGTGTCGGCTCGCGCGGCGAAGTCGCCGAAGCCGTCCCCGCCGAGGACGACCCGCACGAAGTGTTCGGCGATCGTCTCCGTGCGCAGCACGGTCAGGGTCGTCGATGACGGAGATTTCCGGGCCACTGCGCCTCCTGGTAAGGGTTACCTATATCGGCGCAACCGTACTCCGAGGCGGGGTCCAGCGGGGACGTCACCCCTCGGGACGCTCTAGGCTCGATACCCATGAGCACCACCGCGACCGAGATCGCCACCTGGATGACCGACATCATCACCACAGAACACAAGGTCACCCAGACCGACATGGTCGACGCGATCGAGGCCAAGTTCGGACCCGAGTGGACCTACGTCAACGACAACGGTCACGTGTCGATCGACCGGGCCGTTCTCCGGGAGTTCCGCAAGGCCCACCGCGGTGGCGTGAAGTGGGACCGGGAGGATCGCGCCTGGTACGTGGACGACACCGCCGCCGCCGAAGGCACCGACTCGGAGACCACCGAGAACTGACACGACACCCCGGCGACGCCGACCCGCCGGGACGATTCCGCGATACTCCGATTCCCGGACCGGCCGAAACGTCCGAACGACCACGCAGGACAGACTCCGGTGGCCATACTTCCGAGTGTGGATTGTTCTCGATCGCCTGCGTTCGATCCCTTCACGGCCGCGCCGGCGCGGCGCGGCCTGCGCCCGTAGCCGACATCCCCCGGTACTGGAGAGCGCATGGCGGATTCACGCGACAAATCGGACGAAGCTCCCGTAGTCGCGCGCGAACTCGCAATCGTCTGCCTGGTCGCTGCTGTTGCCGGCGCGCTGATCGGCTTCGTCGGAGGAGCGTTCCGATGGTGTCTGCTGAGGGCTGACGCAGCACGGATCGATCTTCTGGGCTGGGCGCACGAGTTGCCCGGACCGGGATGGTTGATCCCGATGGGGGTCACGGCCGTCTGTGCCGCGATCGCGGCGTTGATAGTGCGCTGGGTGCCGTTCGCATCCGGTAGCGGTATTCAGCATGTCGAGGCCGTCTCCCGCGGCGAGGTCGACCCACCGCAATTCCGGATATTGCCTGCGACGTTGGTGGGCGGCGTCCTCAGCATCGGGTCGGGTCTCGTGCTCGGACGTGAAGGCCCCATCGTGCACATGGGCGCAGTCGCAGGGGCCGAGACAGCTCGCCGCGCGGGCATGAACGCCGATCACCAGCGACTCCTGCAGACGTCGGTATCCGGCGCGGGACTGGCGGTCGCGTTCAATGCGCCCATCGGTGGCGCGCTGTTCGTCTTCGAGGAAGTCATGCACTCGTTCCGGCTCCGGACTGTGGTGCCGGTTCTGGTGTCTGTCGCCGTCGGGGTCGCGTGCTCCCGTCTTGTCGTCGGAGATTCGCCTGACTTCTCGGTCGGCCCGGTCGATCCCCCCTCGATCACCCTGCTCCCGGTGTTCGTCGTGTTCGGTCTCCTCACCGGAGTTCTCGGCGCTGCCTACAACCGTGCGGTGATGGGTTCACTGTCCGTTGTGGACGCTCTCCGCTCGGTCCCCTCGGTGGTGAAGGCCACTGCAATCGGAGGTGCCATCGGCTTGCTCTCCGCAGCCTCACCTCCTGCTACCGGCGGCGGCGACTCCCTGGTGCAGCACGTGCTGTCGGGCGGCGCGCTCGCGATCCCGCTCGTCGCGTTGTACGTCGCATTGCGGTTCGCCACGGGGCCCCTCTCGTATGCCGCGGGCACTCCGGGAGGTCTGTTCGCTCCGCTACTCGCGCTCGGTGCGCTGTGGGGCGTGCTCTACGCGGGGATCTGCCACGCAATAGTTCCCGGAATCGATTCCTCTGTTGCGGTGCCGATGGCAATCGTGGGAATGGCCTCGATGTTCAGTGCGACGGTGCGCGCACCCGTCACCGGCGCGGTCCTCGTCATGGAGATGACCGCGACGACCAGCATCACCGTCCCGATGCTCGCAGCCGTCGCCGGGGCATTCGCCGTAGCGCAGTTGATGGGATCCTCGCCGATCTACGACAGCCTGAGAGAACGCATGCTCGCGCAACTGCACCACCCCCCACGTGGAGACTGACATCCGGCCCTGGTGAGGTTCACGCACGCCGCCAGCCACCGTCCACCAGGACCACGAGCCCGTCCAGCTCGAGCAATGTCAACGCCGCACGCACCTGCTCGACCGGCACACCCGCCGACTCCGCCAGGACGGACGGAGTGCAACTGCCCGTGGCCGGAAAAGCCTCGTACACAAGAGAACTCTCCCTCGACAAGCCATCGAGATCGCGGCGGAACAACGCGTCACGTCCGTCGTCACGCCCGAGCACCGGACCGCATTCCTCCACGACCTCGTGCGCACTGCCCACCAGACGCGCTTCACCTTCCCGGATCATCCGGTGGCAACCCTGCGACGATGCGGAGGTCACCGGACCCGGCACCGCCATCACGGGCTTGCCGAGCCGCCGAGCCCACGTCGCGGTGTTACGGGCGCCGCTGCGCCATCCTGCTTCGACCACGACCGTGCCCGCAGAGAGCGCCGCGATCAGCCGATTGCGCGCCAGGAACCGGTACCGGGCAGGCGCGGTCCCCGGCGGGTATTCGCTGACGACGAGACCCGCCTCCGACACCGAGCGGAGCAACGCGGAGTGCGCTGCGGGATAGGCGCGGTCGACTCCACACGCGAGAACGGCGAGCGTCGTTCCCCCGACCCCCAGCGCCGCTCGGTGCGCGGCAGCATCGACCCCGAACGCCGCACCGGACACCACTGTCCACCCGTCGACAGCAAGATCCCCGGCGACCTGCGCGGTCACGTGTTCGCCGTATCCACTCGCCGCGCGGGTGCCCACGATTCCCACGGACCGGTCGGTCAGTTCGTCGATTCTTCGCTCCCCCCACACCCACAGCGCGAGAGGCGGCGCGTCGGCATCGGCGGTGGTGGTCAGCGACTCGAATCCGAGCAGGTGCCAGGCCGGCCACTCCTCGTCGTCCGGCGTGACCAGGCGCCCTCTCGATCGTGCGAGCCTGCCGAGATCCTCCGCCGCCGTGTCGAGGTGCGCCCGCGCGGCAAGCCGGGACGACAACCGTCCGCCGGCGCCGCCCTGACGAACCGCCTCGGCCACCTCGACCACGCCGTGTTCCCCGATCGCCGCGGACAACGACCGGGACGCGCCCTGCGCCACCGTGGACAGATACGCCCAGGCGAGGCGTCTCTCGTCGGCCGCGCTCACACCAGTCCCCTGTCGCGGAACTGCAGTGCTGTCGCGACATGCACCTCCGACGGCGAGGCCGCGCCCGCGAGATCGGCCAGCGACCACGCGACGCGCAGCGCCCGGTCGGCGCCTCTCGCGGTGATCGCACCCTTCCGCAGCGCCCGTTCGACGGGCCGCACCGCCGCGGGGGCGAGCCGGAACTTCTGCCGTAGAGCGGGTCCGGGTACCTCGGCATTGGTGGACCACCCGTACTCGGCCCAACGCTCCCGCGCGGCGCCGCGTGCGTTCGCGACCCGGGCGCGCACCTCGTCGGTACTCTCGCCGGTCTCGTCCATCAGGGCGCTGGTCGCGACGGACTCCATCCGGATGCGTAGGTCCACCCGGTCGAGCAACGGACCCGAAAGCCTCCCGAGATACCGGCGGCGCGCCGTGGGAGCACAGACGCAGTCGGCGTCGCGTGCCGGTGCGCACGGGCACGGGTTCGCCGCCAGGATCAGCTGGAACCGCGCCGGGTACCGTGCCACGCCGTCACGCCGCGCAATCCGGACTTCACCATCCTCGAGGGGTGTCCGCAGCGCTTCGAGTGTTTTCGTGCCCATCTCGGCAACTTCGTCGAGGAAGAGGATTCCGCGGTGTGCTCGGCTTACCGCACCCGGCTTCGCCATCCCGGTCCCACCACCGATCAGCGAGCTCACCGAGGCGGTGTGGTGCGGTGCGATGAAGGGGGGTTCCGTCACCAGAGGACGGTCGGCGGTGAGCGTACCGGCCACCGAGTGAATCGCGGTCACTTCGAGGGCGTGCTTCTCGGTGAGCACGGGAAGAATTCCCGGGAGACGCTGTGCGAGCATCGTTTTGCCGATCCCCGGCGGACCGGTGAGCATGAGGTGATGCGCCCCCGCAGCGGCCACTTCGAGGGCGCGGCGCGCCTCGTACTGCCCGACGACTTCGCTCAGGTCCCCGCGGACCGCACGCGGAGGGGCGCGACGCTCGCCGGGACGCTCGAGAGCACCGTCACCCTGCAACCAGCGCACGAGGTCCGCGAGGGTATCGGCGCCGTAGATCTCGATCCCCTCCACCAGCGCGGCTTCGATCATCGTCGCGGTGGGCACCACAACCCTCCGCCACCCGTGATTCATCGCGGTCACGACCGCCGGCAGCACTCCCCGGATCGGCCGCAGCCTGCCGTCCAGTGCGAGTTCACCCAGCAGGATCGTCTTCTCGAGGAGATCGAGGGGGACGATGTCGGCGGCGTTGAGCACCGCGCACGCAAGACCCACGTCGTAGACGCCGCCCCCCTTGGGCCGCCGCGCCCGCGGCCCCCCCCGCCCCCCCGTGGAATCCCGCCCGCCGCCCCCCCCCATGG
>NZ_JAXION010000152.1:0-8674 GCF_049311045.1 Rhodococcus sp. 7Tela_A2
CATTTCCCCCGCACCCACCCCGGCAGCACGGCCAGGACCAGCACTTCCGGCGACGTCACGGCAGCGGTGACCATGCGGTCTGCACGAGCGACGCGCCGTCGCGGCGCACGAGCAGTCCTCTTCCGGCCGGCATGGGCGACGGGCGGGCCGAGCCCACCAGCGCACCTTCGTCCCGATTGCCGCTCATCACCAGCCCGGGACTGGAAAGTTCGCGCAATCGGGCCAGCACCGGTTCGAACAGTGCCCTGCCCGCGCCTCCGGCTCGGCGCGCCACCACGAGGTGCAGACCCAGGTCCTTGGCTTGCGGCAGATACTCGAGCAGCGGGGCCAACGGATTCTGGCCGCTCGCCGCAACCATGTCGTAGTCGTCGACGATCACGAAGACCTCCGGCCCGGACCACCACGAACGGTCCCGCAATTGCTGTTGAGTCGTCCCCGGCCCGGGCAGTCGCCGCTCGAAGATCCCGGCGAGTTCCTGGGCCATCGTGGCCAGCACACTCGCGGCCGGTGCGTAGCCGCCGAGGTGATCGCCCTCGACCACGCCGAGCAGGGTGCGGCGGTAGTCACCGACGATGATGCGCACCTGGTCGGAGGTGTTCGACTCCATCAATCCTCGGCAGATGCCACGGAGCACGGCTGTCTTCCCGCAGCCGGAATCACCGAATACGAGGAGATGCGGGCTGTCGGTGAAGTCCACGGCGACCGGCGCGAGTTCCGACTCGTCGATGCCGATCGGGATCGTCAGCCGCACCGCG
Source organism: Rhodococcus sp. 7Tela_A2 (assembly GCF_049311045.1). Taxonomy (NCBI): domain Bacteria; kingdom Bacillati; phylum Actinomycetota; class Actinomycetes; order Mycobacteriales; family Nocardiaceae; genus Rhodococcus; species Rhodococcus sp. 7Tela_A2. The sequence goes on from NZ_JAXION010000152.1 coordinate 756, forward strand.
GGCGGCGCATCCGGGGCACTCGGCCATCCGCGGGGCAGCGCCGCGAGCAGATCGGTGCGATCGATGGTGTCGGGCAGCATCCGGACCCTCGGTGCGCGTCCGCCGGGCGTCGCGGCGGCGATCGCGGCGACCGCTCCCGACACTCCGGCGCCGAGATCGGTGGTGTCCGTGACGCCGTCCACGCGCGGCAGCGCCACGAGGATGTGCAGCCCGTCGCGGTCGATCCCACGGCCCGGTTTCCCCTCCGGCACCGTCGCCGCCTTCTTCCGTCCGTACTCCGAATCGGACGGATCTCCGAGGCGCAGTTCGAGTCGCGTGCCGAACTGATCCCGCATCGCCGGACGGACATCCCCCCAGCGGGGCGCACTGAGCACCACGTGGATGCCGTACGAAAGCCCTTGGGATGCCAACACACTCACGACCTGCTCGAGAGCCTCGAAGTCCTGCCGGATACTCGGCCATCCGTCGATCACGAGGAAGACATCGCCGAACGGATCGGTGGACGTGCCGGGTGCGCCGCCGGCCGGGGGGCGGCGAAACTCCGCCATCGACTCGATACCCTGCTCGGCGAACAGTCGCTCTCGGCTCCGCAACAACGACACGAGTTCCGCCACGGTACGCCGCACCCGATCGGCATCGAGACGGGTTGCGACCGATCCGACGTGAGGCAGCGCTGCCAGACCTGCGAGCGCACCGCCTCCGAAGTCGAGACAGTAGAACTGCACCTGCTCCGCGGTATGCGTCAGGGCCGTCGACACGACGAGAGTGCGCAGCAACGTCGACTTTCCCGCCTGGGGACCGCCCACGATCACGACGTTGCCGGCCGCACCCGCAAGATCCACCACGAGAAGGTCGCGGCGCTGATCGAACGGCCGGTCGACGATGCCGACAGGAGTCCGCAGCGGGGCGAGCTGGGGTACCTCGCCCGTGAGGACCGAGCGCGGCACCAGCGCATCGAGAGTCGGAGACTCCTCGAGGGGAGGAAGCCACACTTCGTGCGCGGGTGTTCCGTGTCCGCGGATCCGGTCCACGACGAGGTCGAGGAGGCTACGGCCTCCTGCGGCCGCCGTGTCGTCCGTAATGTCCGGTGCCGGGACCGCCTGCGGAACAGGATCGTCGAGCGGAACGGCGCGCGCGGTGAACACCCGGGGCCGCAGTGCACCGGTGACGCCGTGCACCGCAGTCCGCCGGGACGGGCGTCCGGACACCGAGGGCCCGGAAACGTACGCCGCAGCGAACCGGACGATCTCCGCCGAATCCGACTTGAGGTAACCCGCACCCGGCGCCGACGGCAGATGGTAGGCATCGGGAACGCCGAGGACGCTGCGCGATTCGTTCGCAGAGAACGTCTTGAGGCCGATGCGGTAGGACAGGTGACTGTCGAGCCCTCGCAGTCGTCCCTCGTCGAGTCGCTGGCTGGCGAGCAGAAGATGCATGTGCAGCGAGCGCCCCAGCCGTCCGATCGCCGCGAACAGGTCGGCGAATTCCGGTTGCTGCGAAAGCAGTTCGGAGAACTCGTCCACGACGATGAACAGCGCCGGGAGCGGATCCAGGGGAGCACCCGCCGCACGCGCCTTTTCGTAGTCTCCGACGTTGGCGAAGTTTCCGGACGCCCGGAGCAACTCCTGCCTGCGGTTCATTTCACCCTCGAGTGCGTCCTTCATCCGGTCGACCATTGCGAGTTCATCCGCGAGATTGGTAATGATCGCCGCTACATGGGGAAGGCCTTCCAACCCCAGAAAGGTTGCACCGCCCTTGAAGTCGACCAGAACGAGATTGAGATCGTCGGGCGAATGAGTGGCGACGAGCCCGAGGACAAGTGTGCGCAGTAACTCCGACTTCCCTGATCCCGTCGCTCCGATGCACAGACCGTGTGGGCCCATCCCGTTCTCGGCGGCTTCCTTCAGGTCGATCTCCACAGGTCTGCCGTCGGGATCGACACCGATGGGAACCCGCAGACGGTCGCGTCCCCGGCGTGGGACCCATGCTCGGCCGGGATCGAAGCGCAGCACGTCGCCGACCCCCACAAGGTCCTGCCAGGTGGCCGGACTGTCGTCGGAGTTGTCGCCGGCCGAAGCCTGCGCGACCACGCGATAGGGAGCCAGACGGCGCGCGACCGTCTGAGCCCGTGGCGCGCTGACGGAATCGGCGTCGGCGAACGACTCGACCTCCACGCCGGATCGTGCGCCGACAGAGCCGTCCTCCACCACGAGTTGGAGACCGCGAGCCGACGCCAGTCGCGGCGCGAAACTCGACAGGTCGAGGATCGTCAGCGAATCCAGCCCGTCCTCGAGCAGTCCCGACCCGGACCCCGACACACCACCGTCGACCACGACGACGAGCTGCGGAACTCCCTCGACGGCCGGGGCATTGCGTGTGAAGCGTCCTCGGGTCGAGAGGACCGGAGCGAGGTCCGTCTCCAGTTCGAGGACCGAGCCGAAGACCATCCGCGCGCTCCCCGCACCGTCGCGGGCGTCGGGGTGCTGAACGTGCGGGAGCCATTTGGCCCACTCCCATTCCGCGGCAGTGTCCGGTCCGCAGACGACTGCGACCCGAAGGACGTCCGGCCCGTGAAAGGTGCACAACTGGATGAGCATCGCGCGCACCAGAGACCGGGCGGCCTGCCTGTCTCCGTCGAGTCCGATCGCCGCAAAGCCTCGCAGTGCGACCGCCGTGGGCAGCGCGGCTACCACCGAGTGGGCGCGCACGAACCGCCGGAGGGAGACCGCCGCGACCGGCTCGAGATCTTCGAGCGGACCGGTGTCCGGTGCGACGAGGCGGGTGGCGAGTCGCTGCCCGCCCCGTCCGACCCGCACGTGGCAGAAATCCGCGTCGGTGCACCGCCGTTCCCACATCCGCGCGGTGCCGACGAGAGTCCAGAGCAGGGCGGGGTCGGGGTGTGCCCATTCGAGCGACTTGCGCTGTTCGCCACTGGTTTCGGTGACCTCGCGCCGGACCTGGTCGAGATACCGGAGATAGTCTTTGCGGTCTTCGTCCACCTCGGAGGTCTTCGTTCCTCCGCGCCCGCCGTTCGCGAGCATGCCGACCATCGAGACGACCATCATGATCGGGAAGATCATCGCCATCGGACTCCGGGCCATGCCGGAGGTGAACATCAGCGCCATCATGCCGATCATGGCCGCCACCATCACGAGCGGCAGTAACCTCACCAGCAGATTCCCTGGCGTCGGACGCGGAATATCGGGCGGCGCTTGCACACTCAACTCGCCGCTCGGAGCCCGCGGAGCCTCCTTGCGCGCTGCGCGCACGAAGCGCTCGGTACTCAACGTTCGCCACCCCCGGAACACCGCATCCCACAACCGTCCCCCGACGGCCGACCCCCACGGTCCGAGGAAGGGTAGCGCACGACGCAGACATACAGGGCACCTCGTGATCGGGTCCTGCCGGCGACTCCGTCACGAGACACCGACCGGCGCGTGTCGTATGGTCTGCGTCGTCCCGGTCGGCGCGGTGCACATCCGAGGGGAGCCGCGCGCAGCGGCCGGCGACCGAGTGAACGACGGGGGAAGAAGAGCGATGACGTCCGCGCAGACCGGATCCGAGCATCACGGCGCTGTCCAGGCTCCGGACCTGTGCCGGATCACGGTGCTCGCGCAACACACCGAGGTGGATCTCGCTCTTCCCCTCGGAGTTCCTGTGGCGCTGCTGATTCCCGGCATCGTGGACCTCGTCGCATCGCACCGGGCTGCGAACCGGTTCGATCTCACGCCCGAGCAGGTGGAGCCGGGGGCGTGGACGCTCGCCCGGATCGGTCATGCGCCGCTTGCGGGTGCGCTGAGCCTCGACGAACACGGGGTACGCGACGGCGAGTTGCTCGTCCTGGCCGATGCCGGATCTCCTGCACCTCCCCCGCTGTTCGACGACGTGATGTATGCGGTGGCGGTGGAGGGCAAGGACAGCTTGCGCCGGTGGGGCGCCGCTCCCGCGGGTGTGCTGGCAACGGTCCTCGCTCCGGCGGCGCTCGCTGCGGGCTGTTTTTCCCTGCTGCAACTGCCGGCAGGTCCTCACCGACTCGTGGCGGGCGCGATCGCGGCGGTGCTGGGCGTTCTGCTCCTGCTCGCGGCAGCGGTCGTCTCACGCGGCTACGGCGACCCGCGGACAGGGCTCCTGCCCGCCGTCTGCGCGGTACCGCCGGTGTTCGCCGCGGGAGTGCTGCTCGTGCCGGGCAATGTGGGGCCTCCACAACTACTGCTCGGGGCAGTGCTGGTCGGTGCGGCCGCGGTGATCGCCTTGCGAACGGCCATGGTCGGTACTGCGACGTTCACCGGTGTCGCCGCCGCTGCGGCAGGTGCGGCGGTCGCACTGGTCCTAGCGTCGACGGCCGGTGCCGGACCGCACGCGGTCGGGGCGGGCACGGTGATCGCAGCCTTGCTTCTCGTCGCCTCCGCGCCACGTCTCGCAGCGGTTCTCGGCCGCCTGCCCGTACCTCCGGTACCCGTACCCGGAACGTCGCTCGACCCGGTATCGCCCGATCCGGAGGCAGCCGCTCCGCTCCCGTCGTTCGGGGAACTCGAGGCGCGGATAGGGCGCTCCCGCGCGCATCTGACGGGGCTGGTCTACGCCGCGGCCGCCCTGGCTGTCGGCGGCGCGTGGTGCGCGGCCTATCCGGTGGCCGGGGCGGTGTCGTGGCCGGGGGTCGGTCTGGCCGTCACCACCGCGGTCGTGCTGATGTTCCGGGGCCGCTCCTACACGTCCGTGACCGAAGCGGTGCCGCTGGTGGTGGGCGGCGCGACCATCCTGATCGGGCTGATCACCGGAGCGGCGGTACTCGCCCCGGTTCCGCCGTGGTTCGTCTCCGCCGCTGCCCTGGCAATGTTCGCCGGCGCGATCGTGTTCGGTGTGGTGGCGCCCCGCCGTCAGTTCACGCCGGTGCAGCGCCGGATCGCGGAACTGACCGAATACACCGTGATCGCGCTCATCGTTCCGCTCGCGTGCTGGGTCGCGGGCTTGTACTCCGCGGTACGGGGGCTGTGAAGGGATGCGACGGCCTGCGGCGTCCGCCTGCGTTGTCGTCATCGCGGCTGTGATCGCAGGCGGCGGCAGTCCGGCAGCGGCGAGACCACCCGTTCCGGATCCCGCCCTTCTGCCGTCCGGTGGCACTCCGGCGCCGCCGGACGCCACGGAACAACGCATCGTGTGCTCCGAACCGGAGGAGGCACCGGACGGGCCCCAGATGCCCGTTGCCCAGCGGATTCTCGATTTCGAGTCCGTCTGGCCGCTCACCCGGGGCGCGGGGCAAGTCGTCGCGGTCATCGACACCGGGGTGCAACCCCATCCCCGGCTACCCGCACTGCAACCGGGTGGCGATTACGTGTCGACAGGGGACGGCACGGACGACTGCGACGCACACGGCACACTCGTCGCAGGTCTCATCGCGGCTGCCCAGGTTCCCGGATCCGGGTTCGCCGGTGGTGCGCCCGATGTCCAGCTGATCACGATTCGCCAGTCGAGCGGACGGTACTCTGATCGGGCACGCGCAGACGACGACACCGCCCGCAATGCCACCGGTTACGGCGACGTGCGCACACTCGCCCTCGCGCTCCGTCGAGCGGTGGATCTGGGTGCGACCGTCGTGAACATCTCGGAGGTGGCATGCCGGACCACTGCCGCAGGGCTGTTCGACGGCCCCTTGGGTGCGGCGGTGCAGTACGCCACCGATGTCGAAGACGTCGTCGTGGTCGTGGCGGCCGGGAACACCGATACCTGCCGCCCCGGCAATCCTGGATCGCTCGATCCTGCTGCGCCCGAGGACGATCCGTGGAATTCTGTAACGACTCTGGCGTCGCCGGCCTGGTACGACGACTACGTGCTCGCCGTCGGCGCTGTCGAACCCGACGGCACCCCGTCCGAATACAGCCTGCCCGGCCCGTGGGTGGATGTCGCGGCACCGGGCAGCGGACTGGTCTCCTTGAATCCCGGCACGGCGGGTCTCGTGGACCAGGTCTGGGGATCGAACGGGCCGCAATCGATTTCCGGCACCAGTTTCGCAGCGCCGCTGGTCGCGGCGACTGCGGCTCTCGTGCGTGCCCGGCACCCGCACCTGACCGCACGTGAGGTGATGGCCCGGATCGAGGCGACCGCGCACGCCCCTGCCGAGGGCTGGAATCCGCGGGTCGGCCACGGGATCGTGGATCCGTACGCAGCCGTCACCGCGCCACTGACGGCGAGCCGTTCACTTCCGGCAGAGGCGCGTCCACCCGAACCGCGCCCGCTCGCTGCGCCCGCAGAAACTCCCCCGCCGGACAACCGGTCGCGCACCATCGCGCTGATCGCTGCGGCCGCTGTGTGTATCGCGCTGGTGCCCGTCGTGTTGCTGTCGATCCCGCGGCGCCGTCTCGGCGCGCGGACCTGAGCTGTCAGCCTCCCGCGCGTAGGGGTGCGGGGCTCGGGTCCGGTGCAACACCGTCGTGTGCGAGCAGCGCCTCTGCCCTGCCGAGGGCGGGACCGGGTGCGAGGAGTTCCACCATCGGCCACGGAGCGCGGACCGGGTCCGACAGACCCAGGGCTGCCGCGGAGTCACCGTCCACGATGCCGTACCGGACCCCGGTGTCCGCGACATAGAACAACGGGCCGGCGCGATCGCTACCGGGTGTCACGGCCGTCGTGCCGAGGTACACGCCCCGCCCCGGCGGAACGTACACGGCGTCGGCATTCGGGCCGGCGCCGTCCGCTTGCGCCGGTACCACCGGGACGGCGTCCTCGGCGAGGGGGAGCCCGGTGCCGGCCGACAACCCCAGCGTGGAGCGGTTCCGGTCGTCCCCGGGTCCCGTCGGGTCCCAGGTCAGACACGCCACGGGAGCGTCAGCCGGCTCCACGATGTCGGGAATCACGGCGGGGAAGGTCGCCACCGCAAGCTCCCGCACGGCGGGCGCATCCTTGAGGACATCCGGCGGTACGACCGGGATCTCCGCCGCCCCCTGGGAATCCGACGCGTGCAGGATCTGCGCGGTCGCGCGCGACACCTCTTGAACGCCGTCACGCAGCACGACATGGAAACTCTGTCCATCGGGTTCGGTCAGCGCCACCACAGATCCGACGGGCAACCCGCGAACGTGCACGCTCGGAGCACCGCCCGCACCGGGAATCACCGGAGCGGCGAGAGCAGGCACTTCGGGAATCGCGCCCAGGAGGCCGGGACTCACCGGACGAGCCCGCGTCACATCGAGACCGAGCACGCGCGTCAACGCACGGTCGTCCGGATCGATCTCGGCTCGAACCCCGTTGTACACCAAGTAGAAACGATCGTCGGACGAGACGAGAAACGCCTCGTCGTCGCGCAGGGGCGTATTTCTGCCACTCTCCGGCTCGCCGACGACGACGGCGGTCGTCACGGCGAGCATTCCGTGAGGTTCGACGGTGTCGCACACGGTCCACGGCCGATCGTCCGCACCGTGTGCCAGCGACGACGGCGCCCCCGGGATCCCCACAAGAGGGCCACGGGGGCGATCCGCCAGCTGGTCGTCGGCCACAACGACCGGTTCGACAGGCGAGCCGAGCACGAGGCGTGCGGACGCGAGGTTGAGGGCGGGGTGGAAGGTCCCGTCGATGGCGACATACAGCGCGCCGGACTCGCGTCCGACGACGACGGTGGCATCCCCGATCCGGTCCTGAGGCCGGAACAGCGCCAGCGCGGCGCAGCCGGCGAGTCCGAGGCACGCCACGACCGTTCCCACGGCGAGCGCGCGGGACTGGGAACGAAGCGGGTCGTGGATCATCCGCACATCGCGTCGCACCAATGCGTGTCCCATGCGCCGCATGAGAAATCTGTATCCGCTGACCTGCCATCGCGTGGTCGGCTGTGCTGCCATGCATCTCCCCCTGTGCGGCACGCTCTCTGCCGCAACACAGTACAGTTCCGCCGGGAAGTCCGGTGGAGCGCAGGGGGCGCGGCCGGGCGG
>NZ_JAXION010000153.1:0-8560 GCF_049311045.1 Rhodococcus sp. 7Tela_A2
GGCTGCGGTGCGCCCCACCCCGGGTGTCCCGGCTGCGGTCCCCAGCCCTGCGGGCCGGGTTGCTGCGGAGACTGTTGCTGGGGCGCCGGTCCCCAGGGCTGCTGCGGCGGACCACCGGGCTGTCCCCACTGCCCGGCGGAAGAGCCGGGCTGGGCGCCACCCTGCTGCCACGGTGACGGGCCGGGATTCGGCTGGGCGGGGTGCTGCTGTCCCCAGTTACCGGGCGGGGGCGGCGGTGCCCAGGACTGTCCGCCGGGAGCGGCGTCCCACGCCCGGCCGGAAGCCGGGTTCGCCCACGGATCGGCCGGTCGGGACGGTTGCTGTCCGTCCGGGTCCTGCGGTTCGTTCGGCCCGGTCATCGTCGCCTCCAGCTGCCCTTCACGTGTTGTCTCACCGTAGCGCCACCGGACCACATGGCACCGGTACGGCAGCGCGTATCAAATCACACCAGCCGGACCGGTCGCGCCCCGGAGGGTCGCGGCGCGGACGCTCACGCCGCGGCCGGATCGATGGCGACCACGCCGCGCCGGATCGCCCCGACCGCCCGGCCCGCGGTCCGCACCAGTTCCGGGTCGTCGGCGCACGTCCGGACCTGGTCGAGGATGTCGATCAACTGCCGGCACCACCGCACGAAATCGCCCGGGGACAACTCCCGGCCTGCGACGTCGGCCGCGATCAGCGCCTCGGCGAGCGAACCGGAGTTCGCCCAGGTGTATGCGGCGGTGACGAACCCCAGGTCGGGTTCGCGGGTGGGCGGCAACCGGTGCCGCACCTCGTCGGCCCGCAACGTGTCGCACATCCGGATGGTCTCCACGAGCGCAGTGCGGATCGGCCCGGTCGGGCCACGCACCGTGACCACGTCGTCGGTGCGCGACTCGTAGATCACCGACGACGCCACCGCCGCCAGCTCGGCCGGGGACAGCCCCGCCCAGATGCGGTGCCGCAGGCATTCCGCGACCAGCAGATCGGCCTCGGCGTACACCCGGGCGAGCCGGTCGCCGGCATCGGTGGTCTCCGGGTCGTCGCCGCCGGTGAGGTAGCCGCGTTCGGTCAGGAGCGCGACAATCCGTTCGAACGTGCGCGCCAGCGAATCGGTGGTCGCCTCGGCGCGGCGCCGCTGCTGCTCGGTTTCGCGCAGCAACCGGTGGTACCGCTCACCGAGCCGCGCCAGCGACTCGAGGTCGGGTTCGTCGCGCGCCGGGTGGCTGCGCAACCGGCGTCGCAACGCGTCGATCTCCCGGTTGTGTCCCTTGGATTTGCCGCGCTTCGGGCGGCGCGGTGCCGACAACCCCTTGGACCGCAGCGCCGACGCGATATCGCGGCGACCGCGGCCGGTGCGATGGTCGATGTGCCGCGGCAGCCGGAGCCGTCCGAGCACTTCTGCCGGTGACGGGAAATCGCCCGCCGACAACCGTCCGGACCACCCGTCGGTGGTGACCACCGTCGGACGCGGGTCGGTGACGTCCTGATCGGGGATGACGACGACGGCGAGCCCGGTGCGTTTCCCGGCCGGCACGGTGATGATGTCGCCCGCGCGCAACCCGACGAGCGAGGCCACCGCCGCCTGCCGGCGGTCCTGCCGGCTGCGTCGTTCGTGCTCGCGCTCCGCGGCGGTCAGATCCGCGCGCAAGGTCAGGTAGTCGAGGATCTCGCTGTCGGCGCCGCCGAGTTCTTCGCGCAGCTTCGCCAGCGTCGCCTCGTTGCGTTCGATGCTGCGGGTCAGGCCGACCACCGATTTGTCCGCCTGGAACTGCGCAAACGACATCTCGAGCAGTGCCCGGGACCGGTCCACGCCGACCGCGTCGATGAGATTGACCGCCATGTTGTAGGACGGCTTGAACGAACTGCGCAGCGGGAAGGTGCGGGTGGAGGCGAGACCGGCGACCGTCGTCGGCTCGACACCGGGCTGCCACAACACCACGGCGTGCCCCTCGATGTCGATGCCGCGGCGTCCGGCACGGCCGGTGAGCTGGGTGTATTCACCAGGGGTCAGTTCGGCATGGGTTTCGCCGTTGAACTTGACGAGTTTTTCGAGCACCACGCTGCGGGCCGGCATGTTGATGCCCAGCGCGAGGGTTTCGGTGGCGAACACCGCGCGCACCAGGCCGCGGACGAACAACTCTTCGACGGTGTGCCGGAACGCGGGCAGCATGCCCGCGTGGTGCGCGGCGATACCGCGTTCGAGGGCGGTGCGCCACGTGCTGTAGCCGAGGACTTCGAGATCGGCGGCAGGCAATTCGCGGGTGTGCTCGTCGACGATCCGGCCGATCTCGGCGGCTTCCTCGTCGGTGGTCAGATGCAACCCGGACCGCAGGCATTGCAGCACGGCGGCGTCGCACCCGGCGCGGCTGAACACGAACGTGATCGCCGGCAGCAACCCGTCCCGGTCCAGCCGGGTGATGACGTCGGGGCGCGGCAGCGGACGGAAGTTGCGTGACCCGAAGCCGCGGCCTCCCCGACCCTGCCACCGATCCGCCCCGTCCGCGCTCAGCCGGCGGCGCACCGCCGCGAGCAGTTCGGGGTTGACGACGATGCCGCGGCGGCGTTCACGCCTCGGCAGGTCGGCGGGTTCGGCGCTGGTGTCGAACAGGTCGTAGATCCGGGGTCCGACCATCATGTGCTGATGCAGCGGGATGGGCCGCACCTCGTCCACGACGACGGTGGTGTCACCGCGCACGGTGGTCATCCAGTCGCCGAATTCCTCGGCGTTCGAGACGGTCGCGGACAGGCTCGCGAGCCGCACGTCCTCGGGCAGGTGCAGGATCACTTCCTCCCACACCGCGCCGCGGAACCGGTCGGCCAGGAAGTGCACCTCGTCCATCACCACATGCGTCAAACCGATCAGCGAGGTCGACGACGCGTAGATCATGTTGCGCAGCACCTCGGTGGTCATCACCACCACCGGCGCATCCGCGTTGATGGACTGGTCGCCGGTGAGCAATCCCACGGCGTCCCTACCGTGCCGGGCACACAGATCGGCGTACTTCTGGTTGCTCAGCGCCTTGATCGGAGTCGTGTAGAAGCATTTGCTGCCGGCCTGCAACGCCAGGTACACCGCGAACTCGCCGACCACGGTCTTCCCCGCGCCGGTCGGCGCGCACACCAGCACCGAATGGCCGTCCTCGAGTGCGCGGCAGGCGTCCTGCTGGAACGGGTCGAGGGGGAAGTCGAGGGACGCGGCGAAATCGGTGAGCCGGGGTCCGGGGCTCTGCGGGACGGCCGGTTCCACGTGCGGGTGCTCGCTCACAGAGTGTCCGAGAAGTCGGTCCGGGCCGGGCCGGACGGTTCGACCGGTGCCGGTGCCGGGATGGTGGAACTCTCGTCGTCGTCGAGTTCACCCCAGCCTTCCGCGCGGCGACGGCGCGCACGCCGCCGGTCGGTGACCCGGGAGATCTGGATGGCCACTTCGAGCAGCAATGTCAACGCCATCGCCAGGGCGATCATCGAGAACGGATCCTGGCCGGGGGTGGCGATCGCGGCGAACACGAACATCGCCATGATCAGGCCGCGGCGCCACGCCTTGAGCTTCTCGTACGGCAGCACGCCCACCGCGTTGAGGGCGACGATCACCAGGGGAATCTCGAAGGACACCCCGAAGATCACCAGCAGATTGATGATGAAACCGAAGTATTCGGAACCGGAGAGGGCCGTGACCTGCACGTCGTTACCGACGGTGAGCAGGAACGACAAGGCGTGCGAGACCACCAGGTACGCGAGCACGGCGCCGGCGACGAACAGCACCGCCCCGGAGACGACGAACCCGATCGCGTACCGCCGCTCCTTGCTGTAGAGGCCGGGGGTGACGAACGCCCACAGCTGATAGAGCCAGACCGGGCAGGCCATCACGATGCCCGCGGTCATCGCGACCTTCAACCGCAACATGAACTGTTCGAACGGGCCGGTCGCGAGCAACCGGCAGGCCCCGTCGGTGCTCAGATCCGCGCGCGACGACGGCGGCAGCGCACAGTACGGTCCGCGCAGGATCTCACCGAGGCTGTCGAAGCCGAACACACCGCGGCTGTACCAGAGGAACCCGAGGATGCTGGTGAGGAGCACCGCGGCGACCGCGATGAGCAGCCGCGTGCGCAGTTCGTACAGGTGCTCGACCAGCGACATCGTGCCGTCGGGGTTGGTCTTGCGCCGACTGCGGCGGGGATCGAACGGGATGCGCACGGTGCGGTTCTCAGCTCCTGATAATGGCCGCCGGGGTTCGAAATCCGGGCCCCTCGGGACCAGCGGAACCGGGACACCCGTGTGGGTGCCCCGGAGGGGAGAGCACGGTCAGTAGGACCGCGGTTCGCTGTGAGGCGCGGTCTGCTGCTGCGGCGGAACGACGGTGGGCTCCACCGGCTGCGGCTGCTGCTGCACCGGCGGCAGGGGCTGCTGGACCTGCGGCTGCTGCGGCGCGGCGGAACGCGCGTCGTCGTTCTGCATTTCCTTGACTTCGCTCTTGAAGATTCGCAGCGAACGACCCAGACCGCGTGCGGCGTCGGGCAGCTTCTTCGAACCGAACAGGATCACCACGACCAACGCGACGATGGCCCAGTGCCACGGGCTCATTGCACCCATTTACAACCTCCACAAATCGGCTGGTGTCGATGCTACCGGACCCGTACGGCCCGTTTTCGCGGGTGAACCGAATCCGCAGGGAGTTTGCGCAAGGTTCACACGAACGTTTCCTGCCGGCGCGTTCACGCGGGCCGTCCCGCGTCGTCGAGCGCCGCATACGCCTCGAGGGCCTCACCGGCGCGGGTCCGCACCGCGGACACCAACTCGGCGGGCGCGAGGACCGTCACGCCGCTGCCCAGGCCCACCAGCAGTCGCACCATCCAGTCCCGCGACGCATATCGCAGTACCGCCTCGCAGCTACCGTCCGGGAACACCTCCACATCGGTGAGCGGGTAATAGTCCAGCAGCCACGTGTAGCCGGGTTCGAGACGCAGCCGGGCGGCGGGCAGTGCGGGGTCGCCCTCGAACAATTCCAGGTGCTCGTCGCCGCTCAGCGCCTGCTGCGGCGGCTGCGCCGCTTCGTCGAGCACCGTCGCCTCGTCGATGCGGTCGAAGCGGAACAGCCGCACTCCCTCGGCGGTGCGGCACCAGGCCTGCAGATACGTGTGCTCGTCGATCAGCACGATGCGGATGGGGTCGACGACACGTTCGGACACGGTGTCGCGGGAGGCCGAATAGTAGGTCAGGTGCAGTGCCCGGCCGCGGCGCACCGCATCGCGTACCCGTCCCGCCACGGGATTCTCCGTGACTGCGGCACCGGCGCCGTCCGGGGTGTGCGCGGTCGCGGCGGTGCCGGCGGCCGCTTCGATCTTCGCGATCGCCGATTGCGCCGCCGCGGGTTCCACCACACCGGGCATCTCCAGCAGCGACCGCAGCGCGACGAGCAGCGCGGTCGCCTCGGTGGAGGTCAACCGCAGCGGCCGGTCGATGCCGGCGGTGAACGTGACGACGATGCTGTCTTCGGAGAACGACAGGTCGATCAGGTCGCCGGGTCCGTACCCGGGCAGCCCGCACACCCAGAGCTGGTTGAGGTCGTCCATGATCTGTTTGGGGGTGACCCCCAGGTCGCGGGCGGCTTCGGCCGCACTGATCCCCGGGTGCGCCTGAAAGTAGGGCACCAGGTTCAGTAGCCGGGCCAACCGCCCGGACAGTCGTGCACTCATGGTGCGTGGTCCCCCTCCGTGTCGTCCCCCGCTGTCTCGTCCCTCTCGGCGGCGGCCCCGTCGCCGACCACCCGTGCCAGGATGCGTTGCACTTCGGCCCGCAATTCCGCCGGTTCGAGCACCAGGGCGTCGGCGCCCTGCCCGGCGATGATCCGCCCGATCCATTCCCAGGACCGCACCGGCACCTCGAGGACCGTGCCGTCGCGGGGGGCACTGCCGTCGTGGCCACCGATCTGCCGCTGCTCGATCTCGTCTCCGAGGCGGCGTAACTCGTAGGCCTTCCCGGCCGCCACCCACACCCGCGCGGAGCCGGAGATCTCCCCCTGGCTGGTGGTGGCGAGGACCCGGGCCCGCAGGTCGATCCCCGCGGGGATCTGTACTGCTCCGGCCGGACCGATCGCGGTGACGTCGTCGCCGATGCGGGAGAGCCGGAATGTGCGCGGCGCATCCCGATCGCGGTCGTGGCCCACCAGATACCACCGGCCGTGCACCGTGACCACTCCCCACGGGTCGACGGTGCGGGTGGTCCACGGTTCGGTGGGCGAGCTGCGGTGCGAGAACCGCACCGCGCGCCGCGCATCGATCGCGGCGAGCAGTTCCTGCAGTGCCGGTTCCGAGCCGCGGGCCCGCGCCGGGATCGGGGCGACCGTCCCCGGATCCACGTCGACCTGCACCCCGGCGGCCCGCAACTTCAGCAACGCGCCTTGCGCCGCCGAGGTCAGTTCGGGCGACTCCCACAACGCGGATGCCACCGCGACCGCGGCCGTTTCCTCACGGGTCAAGTCGATTTCGGGCAATTCGTACGCGTCGCGGTTGATGCGGTAGCCCTCGACGGTGGAGAACCGGGACGGCATCCCCGTTTCCAGGGGCACCCCGAGATCGCGCAGTTCGTTCTTGTCGCGCTCGAACATCCGGCTGAACGCCTCGTCGCTCGCGCACTCCGAGTATCCGGCCACCGACGTGCGGATCTTCTCCGCCGTCAGGAATTGCCGGGTGGACAGCAACGCGATGACCAGATTGACCAGCCGTTCGACTTTCGAGATCGCCACGGCCCAACCCTAATGCCCCGTCGCCCCGGCGCCGCCCCGGAATCTCTCACCGGAGCGCGCAGAACCGTCACATCGACGCGATGAGCCGCTCGACCCGCTCGTCCACGGACCGGAACGGGTCTTTGCACAACACGGTGCGCTGCGCCTGATCGTTGAGCTTGAGATGCACCCAGTCGACGGTGAAGTCGCGGCCGGCGGCCTGCGCCGCGGCAATGAAATCGCCGCGCAGTTTGGCCCGGGTGGTCTGCGGCGGGGTGTTGACCGCCGCCTCGACCGCCTCGTCGTCGGTGGCGCGTGCCGCCAGGCCCTTGCGTTGCAGCAGGTCGAAGACTCCGCGGCCGCGTTTGATGTCGTGATACGCCAGGTCCAGTTGCGCGATCTTGGGATCGGACAACTCCATGCTGTACCGGTCCTGGTAGCGCTGGAACAGTTTGCGCTTGATCACCCAGTCGACCTCGGTGTCGACCTTCGCGAAATCCTGCGTTTCGACGGCGTCGAGCACCCGTCCCCACAGGTCGACGACCTGCGAGACGTACCGATCCGGTGTGCGGGTGTCGAGGTACTCCACCGCACGCGCGTGGTATTCCCGCTGGATGTCGAGGGCGCTGGCCTGCCGGCCACCGGCCAGCCGGACCGGTCGTCGGCCCGTCAGGTCGTGGCTGACCTCGCGGATCGCGCGGATCGGGTTGTCCAGCGCGAAATCGCGGAACTGCACCCCCGCTTCGATCATCTCCAGCACCAGCGCCGCGGACCCCACCTTGAGCATCGTGGTGGTTTCGGACATGTTCGAATCGCCCACGATCACGTGCAGGCGGCGGTACTTCTCGGCGTCCGCGTGCGGCTCGTCGCGGGTGTTGATGATGGGGCGGGACCGGGTCGTCGCCGACGACACCCCTTCCCAGATGTGCTCGGCGCGCTGCGACAGGCAGAACGTGGCTGCCTTCGGGGTCTGCAGCACCTTCCCGGCTCCGCAGATCAGCTGCCGGGTCACCAGGAAGGGCAGCAGCACGTCGGAGATGCGGGAGAACTCCCCCACCCTCGCGACCAGGAAGTTTTCGTGACAGCCGTAGGAGTTGCCCGCGGAGTCGGTGTTGTTCTTGAACAGGTAGATGTCGCCGCCGATGCCCTCTTCGGCGAGCCGCTGCTCGGCGTCGACGAGCAACTCTTCGAGCACCCGCTCCCCGGCATGGTCGTGTTCGACGAGCTGGAGCAGGTTGTCGCACTCGGCGGTGGCGTACTCCGGATGCGACCCGACATCGAGGTACAGCCGCGCACCGTTGCGCAGGAACACGTTGGAGCTGCGCCCCCAGGACACGACCCGCCGGAACAGGTAGCGGGCCACCTCGTCCGGACTGAGCCTGCGGTGCCCGTGAAAGGTACACGTGACGCCGAACTCCGTCTCGATACCCATGATTCGTCGCTGCACACTTCGACAGTACCGCGCGGGTCCGACCACCATGGGTCGCAACGACATCTACGGTTCAACGTGTGACCCTTCGCGAGCGCCGCCGGTCCGCCGACCGGGCCCTGTTCCACCGCAGCGGAGCGCTGCGCGCCTCCCCCGCGGATCCGTTCTTCCGCGACCTGGGGCGCGCCGCGAACCACAGCGTGCTGTGGGTGGGGTGCGCCGCGGTGTGCGCGGCCGCCGGTGGCCGGGCCCGCCGCGGCGCCGTCCGGGGACTGTTGTCGGTCGCCGCGGCCAGCGGCCTCGCCAACGGCGTCCTCAAACCGCTGTTGCCGCGGCGGCGTCCCCCCGCGCGCCCCGCCCCCGAGTTCGCCCGCCGGCGCGAGCCGGCCCCCCGGGCCGCGGGCTTCCCGGCCGGGCCCCCGGCCGCGGCC
>NZ_JAXION010000154.1:0-8557 GCF_049311045.1 Rhodococcus sp. 7Tela_A2
CTACGTGGACACCGACTCGAAGAACTCGCAGCGTTATCTGATCCACGTCGCGCAGGGCGGACTCGGCCTTCCCGACGAGTCGTACTACCGGCCTTCGGATCAGCCGATGCTGACACCGTAGTCGCGGGCGATTCCCGCGAGGCCGGACGCGTAGCCCTGGCCGATCGCGCGGAACTTCCATTCGGTGCCGCGCCGGTACAGTTCACCGAAGACCATCGCGGTCTCCGACGACGCGTCCTCGCTCAGGTCGTAGCGCGCGAGTTCGCGATCGTCGGAGCGGTCGACCACGCGGATGAACGCGTTGCGCACCTGACCGAACGACTGCCCGCGCGCGTCGGCGTCGTGAATCGATACCGGGAAGACGATGGACTGCACCTCGGCGGGCACTGCGACGAGGTCGACGTTGATCGACTCGTCGTCACCCTCTCCCTCGCCGGTCAGGTTGTCGCCGGTGTGCTCGACCGATCCGTCGGGCGAACGCAGGTTGTTGTAGAAGACGAAGTGTTGGTCCGAGAGCACCTTGCCGTTCGCACCCGTGACGAGAGCGCTGGCGTCGAGGTCGAAATCGGCGCCGGTCGTAGCCCGGACGTCCCAGCCGAGACCGACCGTCACCGCAGTGAGGTTCGGAGCCTCCTTCGACAACGAGACATTTCCGCCCTTGGCCAAACTCACACCCATGCCGGTCCTTTCGATCGGTTGTCGTGAGACCCACGATAGTCGGCCCGCCGAAGCGGGCGATTCGGCGTGCTCGCGCCGTGCTACGTTGCCGACGTCGCACGACGCACGAGCGAGCCGGGCGGATGGAGAAGACGAACGAGAGCAGGAGTGCCGTGGCCCAGGAGAATGCGACATCGGGCGCGACCGGGGTGCTCGAACGGATCGCGGCACTGAGTCCCTTCTTCGCGGTCGGGACCGGAGAAGTGCCCGGCGGCCGATGGCAACCCACCATCGCACTGCGTGAGCGCACGACCCGTGACCACCTCGTGACCGCTACGGCCGAGCGGATGAGCACCGACGAGATGCGGGTGGCCGCTTCGACGGTGTTCTTCGCTTACGCCGCACGCGTGGGGTCGATCGCGATCGGGTCCGTCACTCTCTCCGGGCGTTGTATCGGCCTCGACCCGGAGCAGCTGCTGTGGCGGTCCGACGGTGGCACCCTCCTGTTGCACGTGGCCGAGCCGCGGTTCGGTGACTCCGTTGCCGTCGAGGTGCTCGACCGGCAACTCGAGCCGATCATCGAGGCGTGGCGCGATGTGGTGGCACCCGGGCTGATGTGGGGTAACGCGGCCTCGGCTCTGATCGGTGCAGGACGAATGATCGGCGACGCTGCACTGCCGCACCTCGACGCGCTTCTGGACGACCCCCGGTTGACCGGCAGCATCGACCGAGCGACAGGAAGGCGTCGTAGCTGCTGCCTGTTCTACCGCACCGCCAACGGAGGCGTGTGCGGCGATTGCCCCTTTCCCACCCCGCCCGCTGGTCCGTGAATCCGTCGTTCTGACAAGCATTTCCGCATCGGTGCGCTCGAGGTACCTGCTCGTCAGGTGAAGGGCACCCCGCCGGTTACCGCGATGGTCTCCCCGGTGATGTAACTCGAGTCCTGCGAGGCGAGGAACACGTACGCGGGAGCGAGTTCCGCCGGCTGTCCGGGACGGCCGAGCGGCACATCCTTACCGAAATTCTCGTACGCATCCTTCGGCATGGTCGCAGGAATCAACGGCGTCCAGATAGGGCCGGGTGCAACAGCATTGACGCGAATACCCTTACTCGCGACGTCTGCGGCAAGCCCTTTGGTGAAGTCGACGATGCCGGCCTTCGTGGTGGCGTAGTCGAGGAGACCAGGTGAGGGGTTCACCGCCTGGATCGAGGTGGTGTTGACGATCGTCGATCCCGGTTCCATCCGGGCCACTGCGAATTTCGACAACCAGAACAGGGCATAGAGATTCGTCTTCATGACGCGATCGAACCCGTCCGTGGTCATGTCGGCGATCCCACCGGGAACCAGGTGCTGGTAGGCAGCGTTGTTGACCAGGATGTCGATACCACCGAACTCCGAGACGGTCGTGGCGACGAGGTGTCGGCAGAAGTCTTCTTCCCGGATGTCTCCGGGCACGAGCACGGCGCTCCGTCCCGCCGCTTCGACGAGTTCGGCGGTCCGTCTGCCGTCCTCGCCTTCTTCCGGGAGATGGCAGAGGACGACGTCTGCTCCTTCCCGCGCGAAGGCGAGCGCCACGGCGCGCCCGATACCGGAATCACCACCGGTGATCAGTGCACGCCGGTCGAGAAGTTTTCCGGAGCCCCGATACGTCAGTTCGCCGTGGTCCGGAGCAGTGACGAGTTCGTCGGTCGCGCCGGGGTAGGTGATCTCGGGTTGCTGCTCCAACGGGGGAATCGGGTGTTGCTCTCCGGGGTGTTGCATCCGGTTCTGGGCCTCGTCGGACACGGTTGCCTCCCTCGGTCGTCGGCCTGTGTTTCCCGGTACCCCGCAGGGAGGTCTTCCACACCGGCGGTTGAGCGCCACCGATATGGGTATTCCGACCGGAACGTCGCAACGGAGGAGCATGTCAGTGGCCGACCACAAAGACCCCGAAACCACGTCGACCGAACACGGGAGCGAGGACGCTGCCCCCGATGTCGTGTCCGACCCCGCCCGCTCCACCGAAGGCGAGTCGACCGAGTGGACCACCGAAGGCGGAGCTACGCCTGCGGGTCCGGCCACCGAGACGGAGAACTCCGAGGAGAAGAACTCGTAAGCACGGGGCCCCGCCGGCCGCCGTGGGCTCGGCGCCACGGGTCGCCGTGGGCTCAGCGATCGACGAGCGATCCCATTTTCTTCGCCACCATTTCGATCGTGCGGCGCGGCATGAGCCGCGAGAGCAGGTCGATCATCGTGGCGTCCTTGCCGATACACATACGGAACGTGCCCTTTTCGATCGCGTTGGCGATGCGCAGCGCCGCCTCGGCGGACGAGGTGATCTTCGCAGCGCCCGCATCGGTGTCGCGGCCCGGAATGGACGCCCCCGAATTCTCGGCGATGCCGGTGCGGATCGCGCCGGGGAAGACGAGCGTCACGGCGACGTTCGTGGTGCGAAGCTCCGCGAACAGCCCTTCGGTCAGAAGCTTTACTGCGGCCTTGCTGGCGCCGTACACGGACTGACCCGGCACCGGTGCGAGGCCGCCCATGCTGGAGACGTTGAGCAGGCTGGCCTCCGGACGCTTCGTGAGCTCGGGAAGGAACGCCTTGCACATGTGCACGACGCCCCAGTAGTTGACATCCATCACCTTCGACATCTCGTCGTACGACAGTTCGGCGAACGGCACGAAGTGCTGGATGATCCCGGCGACGTTCGCGATGCCGTCCACCTGCCCGTGAGCAGCGACGACCTCGCCGACGAGCGCCTCGACGGCGGTGCGATCCGATACGTCCGCGGTGTGGGTTGTCAGCCTGTCGCCGGCGGCGGGCGCCAGTGCGCGCGTACCGTCGAGCGCTTCACTGCGAAGGTCGACGGCTGCAACCCGTGCGCCGCGCACGAGAAGTTCGAGGACGACGTCGCGCCCGATTCCGTTGCCGCCGCCGGTGACGACGAATACCTTGTCGCGTATCCGCATATGCTCCCTTTCGTTTTCCTCACGGTAGCCCCGATCGGGAACTCTCGTCTTCCGTGCGAGGACCATTCGGGGCGGATCGCACTCACGGGCACAACCCGGTCTCGGGTGTGGAACCGGCCCGGAGCGACCTCGGGCGTGGTCATACTGGTGATGATCCGGCCTCGAGCGAGAGGACGACGGCAATGTGCCGATTGTTCGGGATGTCCGCAGCACCCCATCGAGTGCACGCCACATTCTGGCTCCTCGACGCCGAAGACAGCCTCGCCGAGCAGAGTCGCCGAATGCCCGATGGAACCGGTCTGGGGTCCTTCTCCGCCGACGGCACCCCGATGCTCGAGAAGCAACCGATCGCAGCATACGAGGACCGCCAGTTCGCGCTCGAGGCCAGGGAGCGGGAGTCCCGGACCTTCGTCGCCCACGTCCGGTACGCGACCACGGGAGGCACCGTCCTC
This sequence comes from Rhodococcus sp. 7Tela_A2, assembly GCF_049311045.1. Taxonomy (NCBI): domain Bacteria; kingdom Bacillati; phylum Actinomycetota; class Actinomycetes; order Mycobacteriales; family Nocardiaceae; genus Rhodococcus; species Rhodococcus sp. 7Tela_A2. The sequence continues at coordinate 4,062 of NZ_JAXION010000154.1, forward strand.
GCGAACACCCATCCGTTCGAACAGAACGGCAGGTTGTTCGCTCACAACGGAGTGATCGAAGACCTTCCGCTGTTGGAAGCCGAACTCGGCGACTACCGCACTCTCGTGCACGGCGATACGGATTCGGAGCGATTCTTCGCGCTGATCACCCGCCACATCGACGAACAGGGCGGTGATGTCGGTGCCGGAATCGCGGCGGCCGTCGGGTGGGTCGCCGACCGGCTGAGAATACTGTCGCTCAACTTCGTGCTCGTGACCGCCGACGAATTGTGGGCGTTCCGTTACCCGGACACCCACGACCTCATGGTCCTGCAGCGGCAGTCCGGTGGACCGAGCGGAGGCCGTCATCTCGAGCACGCGAGTGTCGCCGGAACGGTGCGTGCCCGCTCGGGCGATCTGTCCAGCCGGCCGGCCGTTGTGGTGGCCACGGAGCGGATGGACGAAGACCCGGGCTGGCAGTCGCTGGCGTCGGGGGAACTTCTTCATGTCGGACCTCGTCACGAGGTGTCACGATCGATGATCGCGGAGCACGAACCGCGTCACCGGTTGACGCTCGACGACCTCACGGGCCGCGCCAGGGCCGCCCAGGCTCCGAGCGCACCGTGACGGCTGCGACTCACCGGCCGGAATCTATGACTTGCTGGATGAGTCCGCCGTAGGTCTCGATGAGTTCCTCGTTCCCGACGTCCTCCGCTGTGAGCACCTCGAAGGTGCGCAGCCCACCGGCGAGTCCGAGCAGGAGTGTCACGATGATCCGCGACCGCACCAGACCCTCCGACTGCTCACCGATCGTTGCCGCGATCCTCGGCACGACACGCGTCACCATCTTCTGGCGCGCACTCTCCGGGTCGGGTGCCTCTTGGACGAGAAATGGTGCCATGGCCCAGAATTCGTAGTCGCCCGTGTCTCGCCGCTCGACGAGAGCACGCACCATCCGGCGACCGATCGACTCGTCCGGGCGCTCGACGTCGGCGAGGCCCGGCGCGTCGGGCGCGGCGGCCTGGAACAGTTGGGCCTTGCTGCCGGTCAGTTTCATCACGAGGGCGGGCGATACACCCGCAGCCTCGGCGACATCTCTGATCGTGGTTCCACTGAATCCACGTTCGGCGAACAACGTTCTGGCGGTGTCGAGAATGATCTCCCGGGTGCTCGGTTCACCCACGTCGGCACCCGACCCGAGGAACTCCGGCATGCGCGGACATCACGATCCGGCCGTGGTCGTCACCGCGGTCGTCGCCGAGCCCACCGGGGAAGGCTGCGCGGGTCGCTGTTTCGGAAGGAACATGGCAGCCAGCGTAGCCAAAAACGTGGCGGCGCCCGCGATCGCGAACATCGCCACGATGGCCCCGTGCGCGGGGAACGAGCGTCCCGCCAGTTCGATAGTGAGCCCGGTGAGGAGCGCGGCGACGACCGCACTCATACTCGACGATCCGATCGTGCGGAGGAGACTGTTGAGCCCGTTGGCGGCGGCCGTCTCTGTCAGCGGAACAGCTGCCATGATCAACGCGGGCATCGTCGCATAGGCCATCGCGTTGCCGATGCTGACGAAGACGGCACCGACGATGATGAGGGCGACGGTGTCGTCGAACGCGATACGGAACGTGTAGGACGCCGTCATGACGAGCGTCGCGGTGATGAGGGTGGCACGCCCGCCGAACCGAGCGGTCACTCGTGCCGACAGTGGCGAGAAGATCAGCATGGCAACACCTCCCGGCACCATGCACAACCCGGCCGCTGCCGCACTGAGCCCGAACCCGAAGCCGGTGATCTCGGGGAGTTGCAACTGCTGGGTGGTCGAAAGAGTGTTCGCGTATGCGGCGAACCCGACGAACAGCCCGGCAATGTTGGTGAGCAGCACCGGCCTGCGCATCGACACGCGGAGGTCGACCATCGGTGCGGCGACCCGCAATTCGTACGGCACCCAGACGGCGAGGACGAGGACGGCAACGACCAGGCTCGCGACGGTCTGCGGGTTCGACCAACCCCACGCGGGCCCCTTCGAGATTCCGAGGAGCAGTGCAGTCAGCGCGGCGGACAGCAGCAGCGCTCCGACGATGTCGAATCGCCCCCGGGTGCCGGTGGCGCTTGCCGGGACGACGAGCAGGATCCCCAGCAGGAGGAGACATCCGGCGGCCGCGGAGACCCAGAAAACCGACGACCAGCCGAAGCTGTCGTAGAGCACACCTGCGGTGGGCAGGCCCAGCGCGCCGCCGATCCCCATGGTGGCACTTGTGAGCGCCACGGCGCCGGCGACTTTCTCCCGCGGGAGCACATCACGGAGCACAGCCATCGCCACCGGGATGAGCGCGGACGAGAATCCCTGTAGGGCACGGCCGATCAGGACTGCGAGGAAGGTTCCGCCGAGCGCCGCGATCAACGATCCGACGACCATCATCGACAGCGCCAGCACCATCATTCGGCGCTTGCCGAACATGTCGGCCAGCCGGGAGACGATCGGAGTGGCCACAGCTCCGGTCAGCAAGGTGATGGTGACCAGCCAGGTGGCGTCCCCCGCGGAGACATCGAGAAGCTCCGGGAAGTCCGGCAACAACGGAATGACCAGCGTGGTCTGTAGTGCGGCAACGAGTCCCGCCAGGCTCAGCAGCGCGGTCATCGTGCCACTCGAGGCGGGCTGTCTGCGTGCCTCGTTTTCCACACTTCGCATTCCGTTCCCCTCCCTCCGGGGTGAACATTGTTCACCCCGCAAGAGTGAACGGCGTTCACCCCTCGCATGTCAACTCGGGAGCGCTCACACCCCGGGATTCGGACGCCCGATAGTGGCGCCGGTCACAAAAACGGGGTAATACTGTAATCACAGCAAATTTGCACGTCGATGCGTCCGAGGAGGACGATCATGCGACATCACCACATGAATTCACCCGGATTCGGGCGACCAGGCGGCTGGCAGCAGGCCCATGTGCCCGACGCGGGGGACGCCACCGAATGGTTCGCCGGACGACTGCCCGACGATTGGTTCACCGGTCCCGCCACCGTCGAAGTCGACCGCGAGGAGATCACCGTGGTCGGGGAACTTCCCGCACCGGACGATACATCGGCCGCCGCCGTAGACGGCCGCATCTCCCGCTTCCGCGAAAGCACCCGCCCCGACCGAATGCGTATCGCCGACGAAGCCGAGGCCCGCTACGGGCGCAAGGTCGCCTGGGGAGCCACCGTCGGTGAACGCCACGTCCTGTTCACCCACCTCGCAGTCCCGGTGATGACGCGGCTGAGGCAGCCCGAACGGAAGGTACTGGACACGCTCGTCGACGCGGGCGTCGCCCGGTCTCGCGCCGACGCTCTGAAATGGGCGGTCCGACTCGCCGGGCAGCACTCGGAGGAGTGGCTCACCGAACTGCGTGAGGCCATGAAGAAGGTCGACGATCTTCGATCCGAGGGCCCTCAGATCTGACGAGTTACTCGCTACATCACGCAACGACGCGGCGAGCGGATTCGCTATGTCCGTTCTCCATCCATCGGCCGAGCCGACACGAGCGCGATGACTTCCGGTTGGCTGCCCGGTCACAACTTGCAGACCAGATCCATCGATCTCGGAGGCATCATGACCCAGCAGACCTCGAGTGCCCTACCCCCGGTCGTCGACCGGCAGACCTGGCAGGCCGCGCTGGACGACCTGCGCAGACGCGAAAAGGCTGCCACCCGCGAACTCGACGCCATCGCCGCCCAGCGCCGCAGACTCCCGATGGTCGAGCTGCCCGACTACACACTGATCGGACCGGACGGTCCGATCCGGCTGGCCGACGTGTTCGACGGCCGCTCACAACTGATCGTCTACAACCACATGTGGTCCGACGGCGAGGAATGGCAGTGCGGTGGCTGCACCAGCCTCACCTCGCAGTGGACCCGGCTGGGCATCCTCGACAACTACGACGCCCGCTTCGTCATCGTCACCAACGGGCCCATCGACGAAGCTCTGGCGTACAAGGCGAAGACCGGCAACATGATGGACTGGTACTCGTCCTCGGAGAGCTCGTTCGGAGCCGACGTCGACGCACCGCCCGGGGGTGGCTTCGCAGTCAATGTGTTCCTCCGCGACGGAGACACGGTTTACCGCACCTGGCACACCACCGGCCGCGGCACCGAACAGCTCAGCTACACCTTCCCCTTGGTCGACATCCTGCCGTGGGGCCGCCAGGAGGAATGGCAGGACTCCCCCGAGGGCTGGCCGCAATCGCCCACCTACTCAGGGTGGCTCGACTCCCCCGACATCGCCCGCCTCTACGGTCCGAACGGCAACTCCCGATGACATCCGGGTAGAGACAACGGCGAAAGGGTTTCCGTCACTCCTGCCCGACGGTCACCCCTGCCCGGCGAACTCCCGGTCACGGACACGGTGATACCGGATCACCGGCGGGGGGGGGGGGGGGGGGGGGGGGGGGGGGGGGGGGCGGGGGGGGGGGGGGGGGGGCGGGGGGCCCCCCCCCCCCCGCTTCCGCCGGACTGCGCCGCCGCGACACCAAGGTGTCTTCGGGGTCGTT
>NZ_JAXION010000155.1:0-8519 GCF_049311045.1 Rhodococcus sp. 7Tela_A2
CCGCCGCCCCCGCCGCGGGCCCCCGCGCCCGCGCGGGGGGGGGCCCGGGTCAGTTGCTCGGCGGACGCGAAGAACGCGTCGAGGTCCAGGTGCAGAACCCAGCGCCGACTCACGGAGGCGGGCACGTCTCCAGGTTAGAGCCCCACACCGACGCGCTCACGCCTGCCCGCCCGCGCCTTCACGCCTTGGTGATGGACGCGCGGACTCCTTCACCCAGCTCGATCGCGTCCGGTCCGGTGGGGCCGAGGTCGAACGTCGTCGCGAGGACTTCACCGGCGATCAGATCACGGTGCCGGGCCGCCCACTCGGCGCGGTCTGCGGGAACCTCGAACTGCACCGAGATCCGGTCGGACACATCCAGACCCAGGTTGCGGCGCGCGTCCTGCAGCTCCCGGATGCGGTCCTTGGCCCAGCCCTCCGCCTCGAGTTCCTCGGACACGGCCGTGTCGAGGACGACGAGCCCGTTGCCGTCGGGCAGTGCGGCGGTGGATTCCGGTTCCGCCGCGACGAGCCTGCTCGTGTACTCCTCCGGCAGCAACTCGATGCCGGCTGCGGTGACGACGCCGTCCTCGGACTCGGTCCAGTCCCCTGCCTTGACTGCCTTGATGACCTTCTGGACGTCCTTACCGAGGCGCGGTCCGGCGACCCGTGCGTTCACCGCGATCTCGAAGCGGCCGTGCGCTTCCACGTCGTCGGTGGTCACGACCTTCTTGACGTTGACCTCGTCCTTGATCAGGTCGACGAACGGTTCGAGGTGCGCCGAGCCCGGTGTCGCGACCGTGACGAGCGGCAACGGCAGCCGCACGCGGAGATGCTGTGCCTTGCGCAGCGACAGCACCGTCGAGCAGACACCGCGGACCTCGTCCATCGCGGTGACGAGCGCGGGATCGGCGGGCAGTTCCTCCGCGGTGGGCCAGTCGGCGAGATGCACCGAGCGCTCGCCGGTCAGCCCACGCCAGATCACTTCGGTGGCCAGCGGCAGGAGCGGCGCCGCGAGCCGCGTCACGACTTCGAGGACCGTGTGCAGGGTGTCGATCGCGTCGCGGTCCTCGTCCCAGAACCGCGAGCGGGACCGTCGCACGTACCAGTTGGTCAGTGCGTCACAGAATGTGCGCAACTCGTCGCAGGCACCGGCGATGTCCACGGCCTCGAGCGCGTCGGTGATGACGTCGCGGGTCTCGGCCAGCTTGGCCAGGATGTACCGGTCGAGGACGTTCGACGAGTCGGTGCGCCACGTTCCGGGGGTCGACGCGTACAGCTGCAGGAAGCTCCATGCGTTCCACAGCGGCAGCAGCGCCTGTCGCACGCCCTCGCGGATGCCCTGCTCGGTGACGACCAGGTTGCCGCCGCGCAGGATGGGCGACGACATGAGGAACCACCGCATGGCGTCGGAGCCGTCGCGGGAGAACACCTCGTTGACGTCGGGGTAGTTGCCCTTCGACTTGCTCATCTTGAGGCCGTCCTCGCCGAGGACGATGCCATGGGCAGCAACGGTTTTGAACGCCGGACGGTCGAACAGCGCGGTCGCGAGGACGTGCAGCGTGTAGAACCAGCCGCGCGTCTGCCCGTTGTACTCGACGATGAAATCGCCGGGGAAGTGCGAGTCGAACCAGTCGGTGTTCTCGAACGGGTAGTGCACCTGCGCGAACGGCATCGAGCCCGATTCGAACCAGCAGTCGAGCACCTCGGGAACCCGGCGCATCGTCGACGCCCCGGTGGGATCGTCGGGATTGGGCCGGGTGAGCAGGTCGATCATGGGCCGGTGCAGATCGTCGGGCCGCACGCCGAAGTCACGCTCGAGTTCGTCGAGCGAGCCGTAGACGTCCACTCGGGGATACTCCGGGTTGTCCGACACCCAGACCGGGATCGGGCTGCCCCAGTAGCGGTTCCGGCTGATGTTCCAGTCGCGTGCACCCTCGAGCCACTTACCGAACTGTCCGTCGCGGATGTGTTCGGGCACCCAGGTGATCTGCTTGTTCAGCTCGACCATGCGGTCGCGGAACTCGGTGACCGCGACGAACCACGACGGCACCGCCATGTAGATCAGTGGCTGGCCCGAACGCCAGGAATGCGGGTACGAGTGCTCGATCGTCTCGTGGCGCAAGAGTTTTCCGGCGGCCTTGAGGTCCTTGATGATGACCGGGTTGGCGTCGAAGACCTGGAGGCCCTCGTACGGCGGCACCATCGAGGTGAACTTGCCACCCGGGTCGAGCGGCTGCACCAGTTCGATGCCGTTGCGCTGGCAGTACTCCATGTCCTCTTCACCGAAAGCCGGTGCGAGGTGGACGATTCCGGTACCGGAGTCGGTGGTGACGTAGTCGGCGGCGATCACCTGGTGCGCGTTGTCCCGGCCGACGAAGAAATCGAACGGCGGCTCGTACGCGAGACCGACCAGATCCGCTCCGGTGTACTCGGCGAGCACCTCCGGCTCGTCTCCGAGCTCGCGGCTGTAATGGCCGAGCCGGTCCTTCGCGAGCAGATAGGTCTTGGCCTCGTCACCGCTGCCCGCCCGCACCGCGACATAGGTGATGTCGGGGTGTACCGCGATCGCGAGGTTGGACGGCAGCGTCCACGGCGTCGTGGTCCAGATCAGCGCGTTCGCCCCGTCGAGCTCGCTGCCCGGTGCCCGCAGCACCATGTCCACGGTGACGGCCGGGTCCTGACGCATCTTGTACGCGTCGTCGAGACGGGTCTCCTGGTTGGACAAGGGAGTCTGCTCGTACCAGCTGTAGGGCAGCACGCGGAAACCCTGGTAGATCAGGCCCTTGTCGTACAACGACTTGAACGCCCACATGACCGACTCCATGAAGTCCAGGTCCAGCGTCTTGTAGTCGTTGTCGAAGTCGACCCACCGGGCCTGCCGGGTGACATAGTCGCGCCACTCGCCCGTGTACCGCAGCACCGACTGCTTGCAGTACTCGTTGAACTCCGCCAGACCCATCGTGTCGATCTGCGACTTGTCGGTGATGCCGAGTTGCTTCTCCGCCTCGAGCTCGGCGGGAAGTCCGTGGCAGTCCCACCCGAATCGGCGATCGACCCTCTTGCCGCGCATGGTCTGGAACCGCGGCACGAGGTCCTTGACGTACCCGGTGAGGAGATGGCCGTAGTGCGGCAGACCGTTCGCGAACGGCGGGCCGTCGTAGAACACGTAGTCCTCGGCGCCGGCGCGGTGCTCGAGCGACGCCCGGAACGTGTCGTCCTTCGCCCAGTGTGCGAGGACCCGTTCCTCGAGGTCGGGAAAGTCGACGCCGGAATCGCGCGGGAGCCCGTAGTCCACTCGGGGATACCCGCTGCCTTCCGCCGGCGTCGCCGTGGGTTCCGGGGTGCGATCCGATGCAGCGTGATTGTCGGTCACAGCGTTGATACCTCCGTGCCTGTGTCTTCGGCACGGGGACGATCACCGTGCCCTTCGCACGGTCACCGCGGTACCACCCCGCTTGCTCGCTCCTGCGGAACGAGCCACTCGTTCTTCGGGCTGTGACGGGCCCACCCGTTCGGTTCTACTGAGCGGTGCCCACACGAGCGGTGCATCGCTGTTCTTCCGAAGGCTCCCCGGTGATGGCCGGATCGACGCCGCCCCGCTGTGCGGGGGTACTACTCATCTTCGACGATTGTGCGCTTCCCATTGTAGGGAGCGATCACTCGTCCGAGGAACCCTGGTCTTCCGGGGCCTTCTTCGGCGTGCGAGACGACGAGCGGCCCGTTCGGGCGGCGCGATCGCCTGCCGACGCGTTACGCGCGCCGAGTGCGCTGACCAGCAGGAGCACCGCCCCCACCACGCACACCGCGATGCAGCCCCACGCCCACACCACCGAACCGGTCATCAGCGCAATGACGAGAAGACCGAATCCGATTGCTGCGAGCACCAGCGTCACGACCAGCACGACGCTCCTCCTCAACCGCGGGGCAACAGCGACCGTAGAGCTCGGTCAGTTGGTGCCCTTCGCGAAGGACGTGGAACCGAAGGACGAGGAATTGGACTGATTGAACGCATCCTGGCCGCCGTCGACGGGCACCGCGGAGCCACGCTGCTCGAGTTCCTCGAGCTGCGATTCGAGGTACGACTTCAGGCGGACGCGGTACTCGCGCTCGAACGTCTTGAGCTGCTCGATTCGTCCTTCCAGCACCGAACGCTGCTGGTTGATCGTCGCCATGATCTCGGTGTGCTTCTTCTCCGCGTCGGCCTGGAGGGCATCGGCCTTCTCCTTGGCCTGACGCAGTTGCGTCTCGGACCGGGTACGCGCATCCGACAGCATCGCGTCGGACTTCTGGCGTGCGTCGGCAATCATCGCTTCGCTGCGCGTCCGCGCGTCGGAGACGAGCTGCTCCGAGTTCGTCCGCGCGTTGCGTACGAGCTCTTCGGCCTCGGTCTTGGCGTCGCCGGTGAGCCGGTCGGCCATCTCCTGGGCAAGTCCGAGCACCTTGGCGGCCTGCATGCTGGCGTCACCGCTCGTCGGCGCGGCAGCCGCCACGGGCGCCGGCGTCGGTGCGGGTTCCGGCTTCGCAGTCTCGACCACCCGTGCCGGCTCGGGCTTGGCCTGTTGTGCTGCCGGAGCGGAGGACGCCGAGCGCGGGGCCTTCTTGGCCTCGGCCAGCTCCTGGTCGAGTTCGGCCACGCGCTGACGGAGGTCGGCGTTCTCCTCGATCAGGGAGGTCAATTCCTGCTCGACGAGATCGAGGAATGCGTCGACCTCGTCCTCGTTGTATCCGCGCTTCCCGATAGGGGGCTTGCTGAACGCGACATTGTGCACATCAGCTGGTGTCAGCGGCATGGAAGGGTCCCTTCACGCGTCAAATAAGCGGTCAAGCAGGCGTTCGGTGTTATCGACAGTGCGTCACGCGTATCAAAACTCACTGTATCCGGCTTCCCATTCTGGCACATCGCGGTCGTCACGAGCCTCGTGGCCGCGCCGGGACGGCGCGTCATACAACCCCGCCACGCGGCAGGAACGCCATGAGGAAGTACACGATGAACAGCAGGACCATGATCGAAAGGTCGAGCCGGACACCGCCGAGATTGAGCGGCGGAATCAACCGCCGCAACAACTTCACCGGCGGATCGGTGACGGTGAAGATTGCCTCGAGCACCACCACGACGAAACCCGAGGGCTTCCAGTCCCGAGCGAAAGTCCTGATGAACTCGACGATGATCCGCCCGATCAGCAGAAGCCAGAAGATGAAGAGCAGGAACCAGAGCACCTCGAATACGGCCACGTTTCCACAATGCCCGACGAACACAAGCTAGCCAAACCGAAACGCCCGGCCTGCAGTGATCTGCATCATGGCCGGGCGTGTTCGCGAGCCGTGAGGGTGACGGCGCGCGTCGGTTACTGCTGGTTGTAGAAGCCGGTCTCCGCGATGCGCTTGCGTTCTTCGGCGGAGACGTCGATATCTGCGGGCGAGAGAAGGAACACTTTCGTCGCGACCTTGTCGAAAGAACCCCGCAAGGCGAAGGCGAGGCCGGCCGCGAAGTCGACGAGTCGCTTGGCGTCGGCGTTGCTCATCTCCACCAGATCCATGATCACCGGCGTGCCATCGCGGAACCGCTCGCCGATGGTGCGTGCCTCCCCGTAATCCCGGGGTCGCAGGGTGGTGATCTTCGACAACGGTCCACCTTCGTCGAACAGAGCGCCGCGGCGGGGTTCCACGCGGTCGAGTCGAGCTTCGGCGCCGAGCGCCGAACGGGCCGGCACACGTGCCGGCGCTACGGATCGGGGTGCCCGCGCCGTGATCGGCTCGACCCGGGGAGCCCGGGTCGGCGGCTCGTAGCGATCGAAGTCGTCGTCCGCGAATTCACGGACGCTGTCGTCACGCCGGACGGGCGGGTACTCGTCGCGGTGCGACGGGGCGTACGAGGAGTACGGCGGTTCGCCGTAGTCGCGATCCCGCTCACGGCGCGCACTCGACGGATCATCGAGGTAATCGTCCTCGTAATCCTCGAGCGGCACCATTCCGAAGTAGGCCTTGAACTTGTGGAGCGTGCTCATCGATCGCCCTTCCCTCACGTGGCGGTTCCCATCAGGCTAACGGCCGTATACCCAGCACAGCCGTTCCGACACGCACACAAGTGGATCCCCATCGCACCGCGTGTTCAAGATCACCCGACATGCCCGCCGACAGCTCCGTCGCGCCGGGATATCGCTGGAGCAACCGCGCGTGCAGTTCCGCCAGGCGTTCGAAGGCCGCGTCCGGTTCCCACCCGAGTGGCGGGACACCCATCACTCCCCCGAGTTCGAGCTCACCGGAATCGGCGACGGCATCGGCAAGGGAGTCCAGTTCGTCGGCGACCACCCCACCGCGCTCGCGGTCGCCGTCGAGGCTGATCTGGAGCAGCACCCGGACCGGCGTGGAGCGTTCCCCTGAATCTTGCGCGGCGGCAGCACCTTTGGCGAGAGCGCCGGCGAGCCGAAGACTGTCGACCGAATGGACCGTGTGCGCCCAGCGTGCGACGGCACGCGCCTTGTTCCGTTGGAGCCGGCCGATCATGTGCCACTCGACCTCGTCCGGCACCCTCTCGCGGAACTGCGCGATCTTCGCCGCCGCCTCCTGCTCCCGGGACTCCCCGAAAGCGCGGCAACCCAGTTCGTGGAGCAAAACCGCATCGGTGACGGGAAAATATTTGGTCACCACCAACAGTGAGACCTCCGACGGATCGCGTCCTGCCGCGCGGGCTGCAGCAGCGAGACGCTCTCGCACCGCCTGCAATCGGCCGGAAAGCTCCACGCGGCGATCCTGCGGGGATTGTTCGGCCGAGTTCACGCCGGGTCCTCCTTCGCACCGCCCGCGGTGGTGTCCTCGAGCCAGATCACCGAGGCGAACCGGCCGGTGGGCGCACTGCGCCGGTGGCTGAACAACATCGGATCCTCGATCGTGCACCGCGGGTCCTCGGCGACCGAGGTGACACCGTGGTCGAGGAGTTGCCTCCTCAGTCCCGCGCGGAGGTCGAGACCGGGTGTGCCACGGGCTGTTCGGGTGGCGCTGCCGGGGAGATGCGCCTCCACGTCGTCACGCATCGCGGCCGGAACCTCGTAGTTGGCCCCACTGGCGGCCGGACCGAGCAGCGCGGCAATGCGTTCCGGTCGTGCGCCGAGATCGCGCATCACGTCGAGTACGCGCGGGAGGATCCCGATCCGGGCACCGACACGCCCCGCGTGCACCGCCGCGATGACCCCCGCCTCGTCGTCCGACAGCAGAATCGACACACAGTCGGCGCTGAGGGCAACGAGGGCAAGATCCGTCGCCCGTGTCACGAGGGCGTCGGTTGCTGGAACCTCCCCCTGCACCGGGCCGTCCACCACCGTCACGTTCCGGCTGTGGATCTGCTCCATCCAGACGAAGCGTTCTTCGGGCAAGCCGATCACCGATGCCAGGCGGCGACGATTGGCGGCCACAGCCGCGGGATCGTCGCCGACATGGCCGGCGAGGTTGAAACTGTCGTAGGGCGGGGCCGAGATCCCGCCGGCTCGTGTGGTCACGACCCGGCGAGAACGCAACCCGAAGTGCGAATCGGTCAACGGCGCATGAAGATCGGCACGTCCACGTCGTCGCCGTCGTCCTCGTCGTCGACGGGACGCGGCTGAGCGCCACCGGTCGTCGGCGGAAGACCGCCGCCCACCGGCGTGGAAGCGGGTTCCCGGGACGAAACCGCGTCCGCGTTCTCACGCTCGGAACGGCCGAGTTCACCGGCCCGACCGGCCCCGATGCCCGCGGAGCGGGTGGTGGTCTGTGCCGGCTGAGCGGATTCCACCGGTCGGCGGGCGGGAGTGCCGGCATCGAAGCCGGCGGCGATTACGGTGACCCGCACCTCGTCTCCGAGCGAGTCGTCGATGACCGTGCCGAAGATGATGTTGGCGTCGATGTGCGCGGCTTCCTGCACGAGCGATGCCGCTTCGTTGATCTCGAACAGGCCGAGATCCGAACCGCCGGCGATGGAGAGCAGCACGCCCCGTGCGCCTTCCATCGACGCTTCGAGCAGCGGCGAATTGATCGCGGCCTCGGCGGCCTTGATCGCGCGACCCTCACCCCGCGACGAGCCGATACCCATGAGTGCGGATCCCGCGCCGGACATCACGCCCTTCACGTCGGCGAAGTCGACGTTGATCAGACCCGGGGTGGTGATGAGGTCGGTGATGCCCTGAACGCCGTTGAGGAGCACCTCGTCGGCGGAACGGAAGGCGTCCATGAGGCTCACCGCGGCGTCCCCGAGCTGGAGCAGCCGGTCGTTGGGGATCACGATGAGCGTGTCGCAGGATTCGCGCAGCGACTGGATGCCGTTGTCTGCCTGGCTCCCGCGCCGCTTGCCTTCGAACGAGAACGGACGCGTGACGACGCCGACGGTGAGGGCGCCGAGTTTGCGGGCGATGCTCGCGACGACGGGTGCGCCACCGGTGCCGGTTCCGCCGCCCTCGCCGGCAGTCACGAAGACCATGTCGGCGCCCTTGAGCACCTCTTCGATCTCGTCCTTGTGGTCCTCGGCGGCCTTGCGGCCCACCTCGGGTCTGATCAACGTCGACTTCGCC
>NZ_JAXION010000156.1:0-8514 GCF_049311045.1 Rhodococcus sp. 7Tela_A2
GGCGGCGCGGCCCCGGGGGGGGGGGGGCCGGCCGGGCCGACGACGCGGGGGGCGGGGCCCCCCGCCCCAGGTTTCCGCCATCGCATCGGTCAGTTCCGCGGGCAGATTCTTCGTCCACTCGCGGTACCGAGCGGTGGTGACGCGCACCGGGTTACCGGACAACTGTTCGGCGGTGAGCCATTCCTCGTCCTGCCCACCCGCATCGATGAGCGCGTGGATCAGGGCGTTTCCGGCTTCTGCGTCGTCGTCGAGGTCCATGCCGGGGAAGCCGTCGCCCAGGTCGTACCCCTGCGCGCGCATGGCTCGCAGTAGCCGGATCGCCGATACCGGGGTGTCCAGGCCTACGGCGTTGCCGACCCGGGAGTGCTTCGTCGGATATGCCGACAGCATGAGCGCGATGCGTCGCCGGTGTGGGGGTACATGCCGTAACCGGGCATGCGCCACCGCGATACCCGCGACCCTGCGGCAACGCTCGGGATCGGTGACGTAGCGCGGTAATCCGTCGACGTCTAGTTCCTTGAACGAGAACGGCACCGTGATGATGCGGCCGTCGAACTCCGGAACCGCGATCTGGGTGGCCGAATCCAGCGGGGACACACCGTCGTCCGAGTCGGCCCAGCTGTCGCGGCTCCAGGTCAGGCACAGCGCCTGGAGGATCGGGATGTCGAGCGCGGCCAGCGCCGCAACGTCCCACGCCTCGTCCTCGCCACCGGCGCTCACTGTCGCGGGTTTGGTGCCACCCGCGGCGAGGACCGTGACGACCAGGGCATCGAGGGTGCCGAGTTCGCGCAGAAGATCATCCGGGGCACCGCGCAACGACGCACAGTGGATTGCGACGCCGCGCGCCTTGCCGGTCGCGTCGATCGCATCGGCGAGATCGTGTGCGAATTGGACGTTTCCGCTGGTGTGGTGCGCGCGGTAGAACAACACGCCGACTCGCGGGGGCGCCGCGTCAGGGGTTGCGGGACGGTCGAGAATGCCCCATTCGGGCAGCTCGAGCGGGGGTTCGAAACCTTCACCGCCGAGGAGCACCGTGTCGGACAGGAACGCGTGCAGTTGAGCGAGGTTCGCCGGACCGCCGTAGGCGAGGTAGCGGTGGGCCTCTGCGGCGGTACCGATCGGCACCGTGGAGTAGCCCATCAGTTCCGCGTCCGGGGTCTGTTCGCCGCCCAGAACCACGACGGGAACCCCCTGGGCGAGAACCAGGTCCAGCCCGGTCTGCCAGGACCGGGCAGATCCGAGGATCCGCACGACGACCAGGCCGGTTCCGGCCAGCAGGGCAGGGAGCGCTCGGGGATCCTCGCCGGTCAGGTCGAGCCGGGACGGGTTGCCGACCACCCAATCGACGCCGCTCGAACGTGCCGACAGCAAGTCGGTGTCCGACGTCGACAACAGCGCGAGCCGCGTCACAACGCAACCCCAAGCAGCACAACAGAAGCCATGTTCAGTCTCCAAAACCCTCGTGGACCTCGCGTGCCGTGGCCGGTCTCCTGGCTGACGGATCGACGCTGCTCGGCCGACCTTCCCGGAGCTGGCTCCAGTGGTCTCCGCACCGGCGGACCGGTACGGACGAGGGCGAACAACTACCCGCTCACAGTGGCGAGGGCCGCGTCGGTTTTTCACCGACTTCCCGAGCACCACGGCAAGCCGAGAGTAGCGCACAGTTTTCTCCGCGTGTGCAACCATGTGCGCTCATGGCCGATCTTCCTCCCGAAACCTTCGCACCGGATCGGTGCCCCGGGGTGCTGCGTCCGCATGTCGCAGCCGACGGTGCGCTGGTGCGACTGCGTGCACCGGGCGGCCGGGTTCCGGACGACGGTGTGCAGCGGTTGTCGGTGGCGTCCGGGCAGTTCGCGGACGGCGACCTCCACCTCACGTCACGCGGAAACGTGCAGATCAGAGGAATTTCCGTCGACGAAGGCGGGGACGTTCCGGAAGGACTCGTGCAGGCTGTCTCCGGTGCCGGTTTCCTGCCGTCGGCGTCCCACGAAAGGGTGCGGAACATCGTCGCGTCGCCGTTGTCCGGACGGTTCGGCGGGCTCGCCGACATCCGGCCGCTCATCGGTGCGCTCGACGAGGCACTGTGCCGGGAACCTGCGCTCACCGACCTGCCCGGCAGGTTCCTGTTCGGTCTCGACGACGGCCGCGGCGATGTTGCCGGTCTACGGTGCGACCTCGCCGCGGTCGCGGTCGATGCCCGCAACGCACGACTCACCGTCGGAGATCTGTCCGGTCCGACGCTGCCGCTGCCGGACGTGGTCGACGCCATGATCGCGACAGCACTGCGGTTCGTCGAGGTACGGGCGACGCGGTGGCACGTGCGGCAACTTCCCGGGGCAGGACGCGAAATCGGCGGTGTGTCAACCGTTCCCCCGACACCACCTGTCGTGATGCCGTACGGGGTCCTCGGTACGGCGGTATCGGCGCTGGTTCCGCTGGGGATACTCACCCCGCCGATGGTCGCCGCGCTGCCGGCCCGAGGCGTGATCGTCACACCGTGGCGTGGACTCGTCCTTCCCGGTGACAGCGATCCGGCCGCGCTGGCCGCCGCCGGGTTCGTGCTCGACGACGATTCGCCGTGGAGACGGGTCACCGCGTGTACGGGGGCACCCGGGTGTAACCTCGCCGGTGGAAACACCCGAGCACTCGCACACCGCGTCGCTGCGTCACCCCTCCCGGACCGCGCTGTGCATGTCGTCGGCTGCGAACGCTCTTGCGGCGCACCGCACTCCCCTCACTCCCTCGTCTTCGCCTGCAGTCCGCCGTAACAGGAGCCAGCCGTGATCGAATCCCCACCACCCCGTCGGTACGAGTACGAAACCGACGGTACCGAGATCTACGTACGCTCGTTCGCGACGATCCGGGCGGAGTCCGATCTCGCCGCGATTCCCGCGGACGCGGAGAAGGTCGCGGTACGGATGATCCACGCCAGTGGGCAGACCGACCTCGCCCGAGATCTGGTGATCCATCCCGGTCTGGTCTCGGCTGCCCGTCGGGCACTCGACGCCGGGGCGCCTGTTCTCACCGACGCGAACATGGTTGCCTCCGGCGTCACCCGCACCCGCCTGCCCGCCGACAACGAGGTGCTGTGCCTGTTGCGTGATCCGCGGGTCCCGGGTCTCGCCGAACGCTGGGGTACCACCCGGTCGGCGGCGGCGGTGTCGCTGTGGGCCGACCGGCTCGACGGCGCCGTCGTCGCGATCGGCAACGCTCCCACCGCTCTGTTCCACCTGTTGGAGATGCTCGACGCCGGCGCGCCCCGCCCCGCCGCGATCGTCGGGGTGCCGGTCGGTTTCATTGGTGCCGCCGAATCCAAGGAGGCCCTGATCGAACACGGTCTGCAGATCCCGCACCTGGCGGTCCGGGGACGACGCGGCGGCTCGGCGATGGCATCGTCCGCCCTCAACGCACTGGCTCAGGAAGCGGAATGACCACTACAGCACTCACTCCCGGCAGAATCTTCGGCGTAGGCCTGGGCCCCGGCGATCCCGAACTCATCACGCGCAAGGCAGCGCGACTGGTCGGCGACGCCGATGTGGTCGCCTACTACTCGGGAACACACGGCCGGTCGATCGCGCGTGCGATCGCGGCCGACCTCATCCCGGACAGTGCGCTCGAGGAACGTCTGGTGTACCCGGTGACCACCGGCACCGTCGACCACCCGGGCGGATACGACGGCGCGATCGCCGACTTTTACGACGAGTCGGCGGCCCGATTGGCGGTGCACCTCGATGCGGGCCGGACCGTGGTGGTGCTGTGCGAGGGCGACCCGTTGTTCTACGGCTCCTACATGTACCTCCACGATCGACTCGCGACCCGCTACGACGCCGAGGTGGTGCCGGGAGTGACGTCGTTCTCCGCAGCGGCGGCCGCGGCGGCGGAACCGCTGGTGCGACGTACCGATGTCCTGACGATTCTGCCGGGAACGTTGCCGGAACCGGAATTGGCACGTCGGCTCGCCGACACCGACGGCGCCGTGATCATGAAGCTGGGCCGCACCTTTCCCGCAGTCCGCAACGCGCTCGCGCAGTCGGGCCGGCTCGCAGATGCCGTATATGTCGAGCGCGCGTCGATGGACGGTCAGCGGATCGCACCCGTTGCCGATGTCGATCCGGCCGACGTGCCGTACTTCTCGGTGATCTTGGCACCCGGCGACCGGGCGCCGCGAAACGCCGGCATCGCGGACCGGTCCCGTCCGGCGGTCGACACGAGATCGGAACCTGTGTGCGCCCACGAGGTTCTGGTGATCGGTTTGGGTCCCGCCGGCGAGAAGTGGCTGACGCCGGAAGCGTCCGATGCGCTCGCATCCGTGGACCATGTCGTCGGATACGGGCCGTACGTGGACCGGGTACCGGTTCGTGCGGGCCTGCAACGACATTCGACCGGCAACACCGTGGAGATCGACCGCGCACGGTTCGCTCTCGATCTCGCGCTGGCCGGAGAGAAGGTTGCCGTGGTCTCCGGTGGGGACGCGGGTATCTTCGGCATGGCGTCGGCGGTGTTCGAGGCCGCTCGCGACGACAAATACGAGTCCGTGCCGATCCGGGTACTTCCGGGTGTATCCGCCGTGCAGGCGGTCGCGGCCCGCGCCGGTGCACCGATCGGAGCGGATTTCGCGGTGATGAGCCTGTCCGACCGGCTCAAGCCGTGGGAGGTGATCGAACGACGTCTCGTCGCTGTCGCCGAGGCCGACCTCGTGCTGGGCATCTACAACCCGGCGTCTCGCTCACGCACGACGCAGGTCGCCGACGCGAAGGCCGTACTGCTGCGGCACCGCCCGGGCGACACCGTCGTCGTGGTGGGGCGCGACGTGGGCCGCTCCGGAGAATCGCTCGATGTCACCACGCTCGAGAAACTCGACCCGGCGAGCATCGACATGAAGTGCCTGCTCATCATCGGCGCTGCGGGAACCACGGTGACGGCAGCCGGGGCGGTGTGGACCGCACGATCGGTTCGGTGACGACCGCTATACGTGGCGAGGGCGCGCCGGGTCGTAGAGATGCGAACATGCCACGTCGGACTGCTCCCGGACACCGAGCGCCCTCCCCACGAGAATCACCGCGGTGTGCTTCAGCCCGGCCTGCTCGACCCGGTCCGCGATGTCCGCGAGCGTGCCGCGGAGCACCAACTCGTCGGGGCGTGACGCGAAGGCCACAACGGCAGCCGGACAGTCGGTTCCGTACTCCGCACTCAGCTCCTCCGCGAGAACCCGCACCCTGGTGATCGCCAGGTGTAGAACCAGACTGGCGCGCAGACCCGCGACACGTGCGAGGGTCTCGGTGTCGGGCATCGCGGTCGACCGCGCCTGCGTACGAGTGAGCACCACGGTCTGCGCCAGTTCCGGCACCGTCAGTTCCGCACCGAGGGTGGCCGCTGCCGCCGCATACGCGGGCACGCCCGGCGTGACGTCCCACGGCACTCCGGCCGCGTCGAGCCGCCGGGTCTGCTCGGTGAGCGCCGAGTACAGCGACGGATCGCCCGAACACAACCGCACCGCGTCGACGCCGCGCCGGTGTGCATCGACGAGATGCCCGGTGATGCGATCGAGGTCCAGATGCTGCGTGTCCACGAGTTCGGCATCGTCGGCGCAGTGCGCGAGGATCTCGTCGTCGAGGTAGGTGCCCGCGTACAGCACCACCGGCGCGTGCCGCAGCAGCTCGGCCGCACGCAGCGTCAGCAGATCGGCTGCGCCGGGCCCGGATCCTACGAAATGGACTGTCATTTTCCACCTTTCACAACGGACCACTGCACCACCGGGCGCAGTGATTGCCACCCGGTGAATGTTCCTATGGGCGCGGCCTGTTCGACTGACAACCGGGTCAGCTCCCCGCCGTACGTCTTCCACCACTCCACGAGCACGGCCTCGGTCTCGAGGGTCACGGAGTGCGCCACGAGGCGACCACCTTCGCGCAGCGCGTTCCAGCACGCGTCGAGCACTCCGGCTCGACTACCACCGCCACCGACGAAGATCGCGTCCGGTGTCTCGAGTCCCGACAACGCCTCCGGTGCCCCACCGAGCAGCACACGCACCGAGGTCGGTACCCCGAGCCGCGAGGCGTTGCGCTGAACCGTCTCCGCGCGGGACGGGTTCCGTTCGAGCGCGATCGTCCGGCAACTCGGATCTGTACGCGCCCATTCGATTCCCACCGATCCGGCACCGGCTCCGACGTCCCACAACAATTGTCCGGGTTTCGGCGCGAGCGCGCAGACCGCTGCGACCCGGATGGGTCGTTTGCTGAGCTGACCGTCGTGTTCGAAACACTCGTCGGGAAGTCCCGGGACGGTCGAATTGCCCTCGGCTCCTGCACATTCGATGCACAGAAGACTCAGGTCGTCGCCCGGCACACCGACGAACTCCCGCGCCGTGCCCACCCGGCGCGACTCGTCGGCCTCGCTACCGAGATTCGACAGGATCGTCACCCGCGCGGCACCGAATCCTTCGTCGACGAGCAGGCGCGCAACCACGTCGAGACTCGATGCATCCGAGGTCAGCACGATCAGCCGTCGATCACGAGACAGGTACCGGCGCAACGTGTCGACGTTCCGGCCGACGAGAGTGACGGTCTCGCAATCCTCCGCAACCCATCCCATCCGGGCACGGGCCAGTGCGACCGACGACACCGCCGGAATCACGTGCACCGCGTCGCGGCCGAGCCTCCGGATCAACGTCGATCCGATTCCGGACACCAGCGGATCACCCGACGCGAGCGCAACGATCGACCGCCCGGCATAGCGGGCGAGCACGTCGTCGAGACCCGCGAGCAGCGGGGACGGCCACGGCTCGCGGATCGCGCCGGAGACCGGCACCGACGCAAGATGCCGACGTCCGCCGAGCAGGACGTCGGCGCCCAGAACGTGTGCCCGCGCGGCCGGCACGACGCCGGCCCAGCCGTCGGCGCCGATGCCGACCACGGTGATCGAAGAACCCATGGCGGTGAACCATAGTGCAGGGCGGTGTGGATACACTCGGCCACGGCAAGACAATCGAAGGTGCCCCTCACGGGGATAATCGGGAAGCCGGTGAGAATCCGGCACAGGCCCGCTGCGGTGACCCGGGAGTCGTCGATCATGCGCGTACGCGCAGCCACTGGACCATCGGTCCGGGAAGGCGATCGCACGATGTCCGACCGGGAAGTCCGAATACCGGCCTTCGATTCAGCTGCCGAAGAGTACGTCCCAGCGGGAGCCTGTGGAGGGTCGAGTAGTGCACGTGTATCCGTTCAGCGCCGTCGTCGGTTCAGACGATCTGGCGCTCGCCCTGACGCTGTGCGCAGTGTCGCCGGAGATCGGCGGCGTGCTCGTGCGCGGCGAGAAGGGCACCGCGAAATCGACGATGGTCCGGGCGCAGGCCGCACTGTTGCCGCCGGTAGGCGAGGTCGAGGGCTGCCGCTTCGCGTGTGATCCCCGGTCGGTCGACCCAGCCTGCCCCGACGGACCGCACCCGACGGACGCGCCCGTACGGCGTCGTCCGGCGCGCCTCGTCGAACTGCCGGTGGGCGCCACCGAGGACCGGGTGACCGGTTCGCTGCACCTGCAGAAAGCGTTGTCGGCGGGCACTGCGGAATACGAACCCGGCCTCCTCGCGCTCGCGCATCGCGGCGTGCTGTACGTCGACGAAGTGAACCTCCTGCACGACCATCTCGTCGATCTGCTGCTCGATGCCGCTGCGATGGGGCGTTCCACAGTCGAACGCGACGGGGTGTCCGTCACCCATGCCGCACGATTCGTGCTGGTCGGCACCATGAATCCCGAGGAAGGCGAACTGCGACCGCAGCTACTGGACCGGTTCGGCCTGACGGTCGACGTGGCGGCGCCACGTGATCCGCAGTTGCGTGCCGAGATCATCCGCCGTCGCCTGTCATTCGACGCCGACCCCGCCGCATTCACCGCGCAGTGGGCCGATGCCGAAGCCGCGCTTTCCGAGCGCATCGTCGATGCGCGCCACAGGATGCCGCAGGTTCAGCTCGGTGATGCTGCGCTGGTCGCGATCGCGGAGGTGTGCGCTGCGTTCGACGTCGACGGCATGCGTGCCGATCTGGTGACCGCGAAAACTGCCGTGGCGCACGCAGCCTGGGAAGGCCGCAGTGAGGTGACCCGCGAGGACATCGCGGTCGCGGCGAAACTCGCGCTGCCGCACCGCCGCCGCCGCACTCCCTTCGACTCGCCGGGGATGGACGAGGATCTGCTCGACGAACTACTCGGCAACACCGCGCCCGACGAAGATCCCGACGGCGGTCCCGACGATGGCGGACCCTACGGTCGCGGACCCGACGGGCGCGGACCCGACGGTGGCGGCGCACCCGATCCGTCCGGTCCGGCGGGCGGCGACGCGGATACTGCATCCTCCGAAGCAGATTCCGCGGCCCCCGAGACGAAGTCGGAGCGGAAGTCCGCCCCCGCACCCACCGCGGTGTCCGCCCCCGGCGATCCGTACCGCACCCGGCTGTTCACCGCGAACCGCACCGGGCGCGGCGCGCCGGGCCGGCGGTGACCGGCCCGCCCCCCCCCCGGGCG